>CAYYEU010000008.1:0-29489 GCA_964470975.1 uncultured Mesoaciditoga sp.
CTGATTTGTCAAAGAAATCATTGTTTTTACCCACAGTGAACTGAAGAGAACCATATCTTTTCATATCTCACGATCTCTCGGTTGTCAAATTCATAAGTGATAATATAGCGGTTATGTATCTTGGAAACATAGTGGAAATGGCAAAAACAAGTGAGATATTCAAAAATACGCTTCATCCATACACCAAGTTGCTCTTTGATTCGATACCCATTCCTAACCCAAAGAAGAAAATGAAACATATTCAAGATGAGGGAGAATTGCCATCTCTTCTAAATCCGCCAAAAGGCTGCCCTTTTTACAGCAGATGCTCACGACGCATGGAAAAATGTGAATTTCACAAGCCCGATGCGATCGAAGTATCTCCTGGACATAAAGTGGCATGTTTTTTGTACCATGATGTTGAGAAGAATTAAAAAGCCACTCTTAGGAGTGGCTTTTTAATTAGTTTTGCTCTTCCATACTCTTCCAAAAATGACATGCAACGTAATGATCAGGTCTAACTTCGATCAAAGGCGGCTCTTCCTGAGAGCATTGCGGTTTTGCGAGCCAACATCGCGGATGGAACCTGCACCCTTTTGGAGGATTTGCAGGACTTGGCACATCTCCTTGAAGGATGATCCGATCTTTTCGCTCGATCGTCGGATCTGGTATTGGATTCGCTGAGAGTAACGCCTTCGTGTAAGGATGTAGTGGATTCTTGAAGAGTTCATGTTTACTCGCTATTTCAACTATTTTCCCAAGGTACATGACCACTATTCTATCACTTATATGCTTGACGACATTCAAATCGTGTGCTATGAAAAGGTAAGTTAAGTTAAACTCTTTTTGAAGATCGTCCAACAGATTAAGAATCTGCGCTTGTATGGAAACGTCCAATGCCGATACAGCCTCATCACAGACGATCAATTCCGGGTTCATGATGAGAGCCCTGGCTATTCCTATTCTTTGCCTTTGCCCGCCACTAAATTCATGAGCAAATCTGTTCGCATAAAGTGGAGAAAGCCCAACTTTTTCCATGTACTGTTCCACCATTTTATATCTTTCTTTTTTATTCCCTACGTGGGCAGATTTTAGTCCTTCTGCTATTATATCCTTCACTCTCATTCTCGGATCGAGAGAACCGTACGGATCTTGGAATATCATTTGGAGTTTCGATCTGTATCTGTTCATTTTCCCCCTGGACATTGCCAGAAGATCTTTCCCACCGTAGTGAACACTTCCAGCTGTCGGTTCTATGAGTCTTAAAATCGTTCGGCCTGTTGTGGTTTTACCACAGCCCGACTCTCCAACAAGCCCAAGCGTTTCTCCTTTTCTTATGAAGAAAGAAACGTCGTCTACAGCTCTTACCCAACCAACAGTTCTTTTGAAAACACCAGCTCTTATTGGGAAATATTTTTTAAGATTTTTAACCTCTAAAAGGATTTCAGCTTTGTTGTCCGACTTTTTCTCGTTTTGAAGTTTTTCCAATTTACTCATCGCCTTCCCAGTGTTTTGAAAGTTCTTCCATTTCGGCATATCTCCAACATCTGCTAAAATGCCCAGGTTCAACTTCAAAAAGAGGTGGCTCTTCTTCAAAACACTTGTCTATTGCGTAAGGGCATCTGGTGTTAAATCTGCACCCTTTTGGCATGTGAAAAAGATCTGGAACAACTCCTTTTATGGAATCAAGCCGTTCAACTTCTACATCTGGACGTGGAATTGATCTCATCAAACCAACGGTATAGGGATGTGAAGGTTTTTTGAACAACGGAACGACGTCTGCGTACTCCACTATTTTCCCGGCGTACATGACCGCCACACGTTCTGCCATCTCGGCTATTACCCCAAGATCATGGGTGATCATTATGAGAGAGGAGTTGTACTCCTTTAAAAGCCCGCGCATGAGGTCAAGTACCTGAGCTTGTATTGTAACATCAAGGGCAGTGGTTGGCTCGTCTGCTATCAACAAGCTTGGGTTGCAAGACATCATCATGGCTATCATGGCCCTTTGCCTGAGTCCTCCACTTAGCTCATGGGGATATTCGTAAATGCGCTTTTCAGGCATGGGAATCCCAACTTTTTCGAACATCTTTATCGCGTAATTGTACGCTTCTTTTTTGTTCATCTTAAGGTGGAGTTCGACCATCTCTGCAAGTTGTTCTCCAACGGTGTAAACAGGGTTAAGTGCCGTCATCGGTTCTTGAAAGATCATGGCAATCTCCTTACCCCTGATCTTTCGCATTTCATTTTCAGGCAATTTGAGAAGATTCTTCCCTTTATATATAACCTCCCCTTGTGGAACTTCACCTATACCTTTAGGCAGAAGGCGCATTACAGAAAGAGAGGTAACACTTTTTCCGCACCCTGATTCTCCAACGATTCCAAGTGTTTCTCCTTCTCTTACTTCAAAGTCAACTCCGCCTATAGCCTCAACGGTTCCATCTTCCGTATGAAAAATTGTGTGAAGGTTTTTAACTTGTAAAAGCATATTTTCCTTTGCCATTCCAATCACGTCCTATATAAGCATTCTTGGGTCGAGAATATCTCTAAGCGCATCTCCGAGGAGGTTCCATCCCATGGCATAGAGTATTATTGCGAGACTTGGAAAGGTGATGGTGTACCAATAAGCGAATGGACTTCCACCGCTTGAAGAAATTATCCAGTTTCTTGAGAACGAGACCAACTGTCCCCAGTCCGCATATCCTACGGGGGCTCCAAGCCCAAGGAAAGAAAGAGCTGCTGCCGTCAAAGGTATCGTTGCCATGTCCATCGAAACTTGGATTAGAATTGGGTATATGGAGTTCGGTAATATATGGCGGGTTATGATCCTATATCCTGGAGTTCCGAGTGCACGTCCAGCCATGACGTAGTCGTTTTCTTTAACCTCTAAAACGCTTCCCCTTATGAGCCTGGCATATCCCATCCAATAGAATATCACCAACGCCCACATAACATGATCCAAACCGGGACCAAGCATCGTAACGATGACGATGACCCCCACGAGAAATGGAAAAGCAAGAAATATATCGGTGATCCTCATGAGTATTTCGTCAACCCACCCTCCAAAGTACGCAGCCATTGTTCCAATGAACAATCCGATTATCAATGCAAGTCCTATAACCACGATTCCCACCTTGAAGGCGGTTCTCGTTCCCCAAACTATTCCGTAATATATGTCGTATTGCCCTTCAGAAGTTCCGAATGGATTTTGCCATGAAGGGGGTTGCGGTATGGATGACCAACCACTTTGCGGCATTTGATATGGTGTGTCGGGATATTCTGGGTGGGCTATAAGGGGAGCGATGATCGCTATTACCACGAAAAATAACACGAGTATCAAGCCGGCCAACGAAGTTGGATTTTTTGCTATCTTTCTAAGAACTTTCAAGAATCCTTCCATCATCAATCACCCCAGACGTACTCGCGGATCTATTATGGCGTAAGAAATATCAACGATCAAATTCCCTATGACCGTTACCAATCCATAAATCACCGCTACACCTAAAACGCCGGCGTAATCGAATTGTGCGGCTGCTTGAGCCGCGAAACTACCGATTCCGGGATAATTGAATATCGTCTCGGTTATGATAACCCCTCCAAGCATTCCTATGAACATCAATCCAGCGACAGTTGTGGCAGGAATTAACGCGTTACGTTTTGCGTGCTTGTTGACAACCACTTTCTCGCTCATGCCTTTTGCTCGTGCGGTTCGAATGTAGTCTTGTCCAAGAGATTCAAGCATAGAGGAACGAGTGATTCTCAGCAAACCTGCCCAAGATAAATATGAAAGGGTGAGTATAGGCGAGATCAAATGCTTGAGTGCATCCAAGAATATCGGAATGTTTCCATTCAAAAGGGCGTCTATCGTGGCAAGGCCTGTGTAGTGATGAAAATTCTTTGAAAAGAAGATCATCTGGGCCCATTGATCAAGCCGTCCTGGTGGTAACCATCCAAGAACTCCATACAGAACGAAGAGTATTAACAACCCCAAAACAAAAGATGGTATGGAGTACCCTAAGAGAGCAAATACCCTTAACACTTGATCTATCGCACCGTTGTGATGAACGGCTGCCACTACCCCCAACCATATTCCTATGAATATAACGGGAATTATGGCATATATGGTAAGTTCAAGAGTTGCGGGAAATCTTTCCTCAATGACCTTGCTGACTGGTTCGTTTAAAGAAAGTGACCATCCAAGATTACCACGTGAAATTTGGCCGAGCCATCTTCCATATCTCATCATGAAGTTATCCTTCAATCCATACTTCTCAATGAGCTTTTCGACGTTTCCACCTTGAAGCTGGCGAGGATCTTGAACATAAGCGCTGAGTAACTGATAAGGAGACAAGAAAGATGTAAAAAAGAATATCAGGAATGTAAGCCCCAAAAGGGTCACTGGTAGCAGGAGAAGCCTCCTGATTATAAAACTTACCAAATGAAACACCATCCTCTCTTTATTCAAGTGAACACAATGGAGTTAACAAAACGGTCGGAGAATTGTAGTTCTCCGACCTATTTTACCAGATATCATTTACAATTTAACGATCATTTTGAAAGGGAATAAAAATCTATTCCCGGCCTCATAGGATTGTAGTACCATCCTTTTAAATCCGAGCGTTGGACATGCATCGATAGCGGTTGATCGAGGAACATGTAAATAGCATGGTTATGAGCCAAGACGTTCATTTTGTTGTAAATTTCTGCACGGTTAGATTGGTTCACAGTTTTCATGGATTTCACGAGTAAAGTATCCATGTTCTTTTTTGCCCATTCAACGTAGTTTGCACCCAACGTGGAGCCGTAAGCTCCCTTAGACGAGTAGAACGGCTGCTCAAAATCGTATGGATCCGGATAATCGGCGCTCCATCCCACAACGAAAAACGGAAGCTTTCCATTTGCGTAATCGTCAAGAAAAGAAGCCCATAACTCGCTCACAACGTTGACATGGAATTTCGGATTTATACGTCTGGTGTAGTATTTGATCATCTCACAGGCAGTCTGTCTTTGAGTGTTTCCGGAATTGTACACGAGAGTCATAGTGAACCCTTTTTTCCACAGCTGACCATTGTAAGCTTTTTTGAAGTATTCGGTGGCTTTTGCAAGATTTTGTGTAAAAGGTGCTGGGGTTTTTGCGTCATATCCAAAGAGTCCTTTGGGAATAACGCTGTTTGGAACCATTGCTTGTCCAACCCATACCTGTTTTATAAAGGCATTGTACGGGAAGAGATAATTAAAAGCCAGTCTGACGTTTTCATCTGAGAAAAAGTCAGCCGGTATTCCTCTTCCATCAAGATTGCCGCTACCTATATACGGATTTCCTTTGGAGTTCACGTTGAAATTGAACACTCCAACATCCACACTAAGAACAGGCAGCCCCTTTATAACTTTTATTCCAGGCACATTTTCCACTTGTTCCATGTACTGCCTTGGGACGTAGATTGTGTCCGCACTTCCACGTAAAAGCTCGAGCTTTCTCGTTGTGAATTCAGGCACTTTTTTTATAATTCCGTATTCTATCTTTGCAGGTCCAGCCCAATACTTATCGAATCTCTTGAACACTATTTCTCTTCCTTTTGTCCAACGATCAAGTGTAAATGGGCCCGTACCATTTTCGATGGAGTAAAGCGGATCTTTTTCGCGAGTAGGGTTGTGATAGATCCACCAATCGCTGGCCTTTCCATTCCAGCCATTCTTTTCATTTAGCCATTTTTTATCTAACATGGAAGATTCAGAAACACCATGGGCTAATATGTAAAGAAATGGTGGATAAGCATGTGGAAGATGAATTATGACGTCGTTCCCTTTAACTTCAAAGCTCTTTGCCAATAAATTAAAAGTATCAATGAGGGCCTGTCTGTATTTTTCATTTTTCGGGGTCCTCGTTCCGTTTACAAAAAGATCGTTGAATTTTTTCACTCCCGCGAGTTTTGTTGCCCATTGCTCAATGCTATCAACATAAGCACCATTGATCGTTGGTAACAAAGGCTCTGCAAGCATCCATGATGGTCCACCGGCACGATCGAATATAACCGCTCTTTCAAGCGAATACACGACATCTTCTGGTGTTAAAACATCTCCGTTGTGAAAATAAACACCTTGACGGATGTGGAAAATGTAAGTTTTTCCATTATCAAGAATTGTTCCGTCTTTTTCGTTTGGAATATTTGTGGAAACCATTGGCTTGAATTTTGAGATGCTGGATCCGTTGTATTGAATGAGATTGTCGTAAAGTTGCCATATCGCTTCACCGGAGCCCGTATCGTAAGACCAAGCAGGATCGAGAGTTGGTATTAGACCGATCGTTTCCTCCACGATCATGTTAGAGGATGCCATTACGGATGCGCCACTCAACACCAATATCGCCACCGCAAGAATTGCAATGCTTTTTTTCATATTTCTTCCTCCTTCACCAAAATGTGTTGTTCTTTATTTCTATATGTGACAAAAAGCTCAGAAATTATAAAACTTTACCTTGTTACATTTCAAGATTTTCATTTTGATGATGATGTTGAATTTCATGAAAAAGAAAAGGACCCGAAACAGGCCCTTTTCTAAGTTACCGACTTTTAATAGTGAAGGTTCATTTTGAGAGCGAATAGAAATCTATCCCAGGTCTCATGGCGTTGAAGTACCAACCCTTGACATCGTTGCGTTGCACATGATGGCCAAGTGGTTGATCGAGCCACAGGAACAAAGCGTTGTCGTATGCTTTAACGTTAAGCTCTTTGTAGATTTCAGCACGCTTCACTGGATCTGCGGTTTTCATGGACTCGTTGACAAGCGGATCCATGTTCGTCTTTGCCCATTTCACGTAAGCCTCACCAAGTGTACTACCGTATGCACCCTTGGATGAGTAATATGGTTGCGCGAAGTCATATGGATCTGGATAATCTGCCAACCAACCGAGAGAGAACATTGGCAATTTCCCTGCAAGGTAGTCATCAAGGAAAGACGCCCACAACTCAGATGCAACGTTTATTTTGAATTTCGGGTTGATCCTTCTTGCGAAAGCTTTTATCATTTCGCAAGCGGTCCTTCGCTGATCGTTTCCCGTGTTGTAAACAAGTGTGAACTTAAAGCCTTTGTTCCAAAGCTCACCGTTGTAGGCCTTTTTGAAATACTCAGTGGCTTTTGCAAGATCCTGTTTGAATGTTGGTGGAACTTTTGAATCGTATCCAAGCAATCCTTTCGGTATGGCACTGTTTGGAGTTATTGCCTGTCCTCTAGAAACTTGGTCTATGAATTCCTTGTATGGGAACAAGTACTCAAACGCCATTCTAACGTCTTTGTTCGCAAAGAAATCCGGTGGTATTCCGTTCCCATCAAGCTTTCCAGAAGCGATGTAAGGGTTGCCCTTTGCGGAGATCGTCCAATTGAAGAATATGTTGATGATCGTCAATTCTGGGAATCCTTTTTGGACACTGATTCCTGGCACATTCTCAACTTGACTGAGGTATTGTACAGGTACGTAGATCATATCGGCATTTCCACGCATGAGATCGAGTTTTCTCGTTGTGAATTCGGTGACTCTTCTTATAACACCGTACTCGATTTTCGCAGGTCCACCCCAGTATTCGTCGAATCTCTTGAATACTATTTCTCTTCCCTTTGTCCAACGATCGAGTGTGAACGGTCCTGTACCGTTTTCGATGGAGTAGAGAGGATCTTTTTCACGTGTTGGGTTGTGATAGATCCACCAGTCATCGGCTTTTCCATCCCAAGCGTTGTTTTGTGCTGCCCAGTTTTCATCGACTATAGCTCCCCAGTTTGCACCATGGGCGATTATGTTAAGAATAGGTGGGTAAGCATGCGGTAGACGTAATATAACGTCATTTCCTTTGATCTCAAAGGCTTTTGCAAGAAGGTTAAAAGTGTCTATGAGAGCTTGTTTGTATTTAGCGTTTTTCGGTGTCCTCGTACCTGCCACGAAGAGATCGTCAAATTTCTTTACTCCTGCGAGCTTGGCTGCCCATTGCTCGATGCTGTCAACGTAAGCACCATCGATCATTGGCAAGAATGGCTCTGCAAGCATCCAGGACGGTCCACCGGCGCGATCGAATATAACGTTTCTTTCAAAAGAGTACACAACATCTTCCGGCGTTAAGATGTCTCCGTTATGGAAATAAACATTCGGCCTAATGTGAAAGATGTAGGTCTTTCCATTGTCAAGTATCGTTCCGTCTTTCACACTTGGAACATTTGTAGAAAGCATTGGGCTGAATTCGGACAAGGACGATCCCTTGTACTGGATGAGATTGTCGTAGAGCTGCCATATTGCTTCACCAGATGCCGTGTCGTAAGACCACGCTGGATCGAGCGTTGCTATCGTCCCTATTGTTTCTTCAACCATGGTCGATGCCATTCCGGTCAGTGCACCGACAAGAAGCAACGCCGCAAGAACTATCACTATCTTTTTCATCTGAGTATTACCCCCTTCTAAAAACTTTATTTTCGAAAACCCTTACGCAAAATGAAAATTGCTTGAACACTTCAATCACGTAAGAGATTTCGTTGATGCAATCGTAATTATATCCCAAAAAAATGTACATGTCAAGAAACACTTAACATTCACTTCCATACACATTAATATATAAAAAAATTTGAAATGCGTGGTAAAATATTTTAAAGCGTGCATTTCTCACACGTATTTTCATTTTCGAGAGGAGGAAGTTGTAATGCTAAAGAAAACAAGAATCATGACACCCGGTCCTACCCCTGTGCCGGTCGACGTACTTTTAGAAGGGGCGAAAGAGACCATTGCACATCGGACACCAAAATTCAAGAAGATGCTTGCAAGTGCTTCTGAAGGGTTGAAAAAGGTATTCAGAACAGACGAATACGTTTTCATTCTTTCTTCATCTGGAACAGGTGCTCTTGAAGCTGCGGTGGCCAATACAGTGAGCCCAGGCGACAAGGTTATAACCGTCGTAGGTGGAAAGTTTGGAGAAAGATGGGCTGAATTGTGTAAAGCTTACGGAGCGAACATGGTTGAGATCGATGTTGAATGGGGTGATTACGTTAAAGCCGAACAAATAGAAAAGGCTTTGAGAGAGAATCCCGACACAAAAGTGGTATTCACAACTCTAAGTGAAACTTCCACCGGTGTTGTGAACGATGTGGAACCGATCGCAAAAGTCGTTGGTAAAACTAACGCCGTTCTTGTAGTCGATGCAGTCAGTGGACTTATTGCAGAACCTTTAGAAATGAAGAAGTGGGGTGTGGACATCGCTGTTGCAGGCTCTCAGAAGGCTTTTATGATGCCTCCGGGATTGGCCTTCGTTGCCGTAAATGGAGAAAAAGCATGGAATAGAATAGAAAAAACACGTTCACCAAGGTATTACTTCGATCTCAGAGCTTACAAAAAGAAATACACTGATACTCCTTATACAGGCGCAGTCAACCTTGTTTACCAATTGAATAAAGCTCTTGAGATGATTGAAGACGAAACACTTGAAAAGATCTGGGACAGGCATGCGATATTTGCAAATGCGATGAGAAAAGGAATACAAGCGATCGGACTTGAAGTGTTCTCTAAAAAACCCGGAAATGTTTTGACCGCCGTTACGATTCCTGATGGAGTCGATGGGGCTGAATTTTTGAAAGTGGCTCGTGAAGAGTACGGAATGTATTTCTCCGGAGGTCAGGGAAAGCTTGCCGGAAAGATCTTCAGAGTTTCCAATCTCGGTTATGTTGACAGACTTGACATGATATCCGCAATAGTCACTATAGAAATGGTCATGCACAAAATGGGAAAACATGTCCCGATTGGCTCAGGTGTTAAAGCCGTCGAGGAGGCACTTTTGGAGGCTGATAAGCAATGATGAAGGTGTTGGTTAACGATCCACTTGCTCCTGAAGCGATAAACGTGTTGAAAAAAGCCAATTTTGATGTGGATGAAAACAAGATATCTCAGGAAGAACTTTCTAAGCGTATTGGTGACTACGATGCCATAATAGTGAGAAGTGCGACAAAGGTAACCGAAGATGTGATAGAGTCAGGAAGAAATCTCAAAGTTATCGGTAGAGCTGGAGCAGGTCTTGACAACATAGATCTTAAAAGTGCGAAGAAACACGGCATAACAGTTTTAAACACCCCTGCAGCAAACTCAATAAGTGTTGCCGAACTCGTATTTGGATTCATGCTATCACTGAGCCGGCATATGGTAAGAGGTACAATCGGATTAAAAGAGGGAAAATGGGAAAAGAAATCGTTGAAGGGTGTCGAGCTTTATAATAAGATTCTGGGAATAATCGGGTTCGGTCATATAGGCAGGGAAGTTGCAAAACGTGCGCTCGCGTTTGGAATGAAAGTTGTTGTGTACGATGTTGTAAAGAACGATGGAGGATTAGATGTTGAGTTCGTTTCAATGGACGATCTTTTAAAGAACTCAGATTACGTTACCGTTCATCTTCCATTGCTTCCAGCGACCAAACACATAATTTCAAGGGATCAACTCTCTTTGATGAAACCTACGAGCTTCCTCGTTCACGCGGCGCGTGGAGGAATAGTAGATGATGAAGCGTTGTACGATGCTTTGAAAGATGGCAAAATAGCAGGAGCCGCTTTGGATGTACTTGAAGTAGAACCACCGAATGATATGGGAATGAAATTGTTGTCTTTACCTAACGTGATTGCAACACCACATCTTGGTGCTTCTACGATCGAGGCACAAAGGCGAGTAGGCCTCGAGATGGTGGAAAAAATCGTCGATTTCTTTAAAAATTGAAAACCTAATTGAACGAGCATAATTAAGGGCAGACTTCAAGTCTGCCCCTATAGAAAATTCAGAGAGGGATGGTATTGTGGGCATTGCCGATGAAATCGTAAAGAGAGCGGGGGAATATCGAAACGATGTAACGCAGTTTTTAAGGGATATCGTTGCCATACCCAGCTACTCCGGCCAGGAAAAAGAAGTGGTTGACAGGATATCCGAAGAAATGCATAAGGTTGGCTTTGATGAGGTAAAAACAGATGGACTGGGAAACATATTTGGCAGGATAGGAAACGGCAAGACCGTTATAGCAATGGACGCTCACATCGATGTGGTTGGTGTTGGTGATGCGTCTCAATGGAAACACGATCCTTTCAAAGGAAAGATCGAAAACGGAATTGTGTACGGTAGAGGCGCTGGAGATCAAAAAGCCGGAATGGCTTCAATGGTATATGCCGGAAAGATCATAAAAGATTTGCACCTTGAGGGAGATTACACGCTCTACGTCGTTGGTTCTGTTATGGAAGAAGCCTGTGACGGAATGTGCTGGCAATACATAGTAAAAGAAGATGGATTTAAGCCAGATTACGTGGTGATTACCGAACCGACTAATTTAAACATTTATCGAGGACACAGGGGAAGAGTAGAAGTTAAAATTCAAACGAAGGGAAAATCAGCGCACGCTGCCATGCCAGAAATGGGAGACAACGCGATTTACAAAATGGCGAGAATTGTGCTTGGAATTGAGAAACTCAACGATGAGTTGAAACCCGATCCGTTTTTGGGAAAAGGCACAGCAGTTGTTTCACAGATATTCTTTAAATCCCCATCTGAAAACGCAGTTGCCGATGAATGCACCATTCACATAGATAGAAGACTAACAAAAGGAGAAACCAGGGAAACTGCCATAGAGGAGTTCAAGAAGGTTATAAAAGATGCTGGCGTAGAGGCGAAAATTTTAGAGCAAGTCTACGATGGGCTTGCGTACACAGGGAAAAAATATTCATCAGAAAAGTATTTCAGGACATGGGTCATGGATGAAAATTCAGATGTGGTTCAATCTGCCGTTGAGACTTACAAGACGTTGTTCAAATCGGATCCAAAAGTTGATAAATGGAATTTCTCCACAAACGGTGTTGCCACTGCTGGCCTTTTTAACATCCCAACGGTGGGATTCGGTCCGGCCAACGAAATATACGCTCATGGACCAGACGATCAAGCCCCAGTAGATCACCTTGTTAAAGCGGCAGCGTTTTACGCCTACTTTCCACAAACGATAACGAAGAGGGGGTAAGAAAATGGGTTCTATGTTAAGAGGAAAACATTTCATAACGACTCAAGAATTCACCAAAGAAGAAGTCGATTTGATGTTGGACACTTCTTTCGATCTCAAAAGAAAATTCGCTACAGGTGAACCTCATCCACTTCTCCAATACAAAACGGTGTTCATGATCTTTTACGATGAATCAACGAGAACTCGAAATTCGATCGAGACCGGAATAACCCAACTTGGAGGCCACGGAAATTTCCTCTCTCCAGACAAAATGCAGGCTCATCATGGAGAAACGGTTGCCGATACCGCGAAAGTTTTAAGCAGATTTGGCCATGCCATAGCGGTTAGACACTGTCAGTTTGGAGTTGGAAATAAATACCTGCGTGGACTCGCGAAAAATTCCAACATTCCCGTTTTAAACCTGCAAGACGATATCTATCACCCAATGCAAGTTTTGGCCGATTTAATGACGATTCAAGAGCGATTTGGCAAGGATCTTCGTCATTTGAAAGTTGGTATCAGTTGGGCCTACGCCGAAAGCCATTTAAAGCCGTTATCAGTTCCTCAATCTCAAATATTGCTCTTCACTCGTTACGGGATTGACGTAACGCTTGCGTATCCTAAAGGGTTCGATCTTATGCCTGATGTGGTGAAACAGGCCAAAGAAAACGCTGAAATGACCGGAGGAAGTTTGAACATCACGCATAACATGGATGATGCTTTCGTTGATGCGGACGTCGTCATTCCAAAATCTTGGGGTGGATTTTTCACAATTGACAACCCAATAGAAGCGGAATCTCGTAAAGACGAGATAATGGAGAAAGTAAGGCAGCACAAAGACTGGATTTGCGACGAGAGAAGAATGGGTTTGACCAAAAAACATTCTGTTTACATGCATGCTTTGCCTGCAGATAGGGGAAGGGAAGTTGTGGATTCCGTCATAGATGGCCCTCATTCAATAGTTTTTGATGAAGCAGAAAACAGGCTTCATACTGCAAAGGCCGTGATGGCATTGACAATGGGAGGTAGACCTTGAACGATCTGGCAATCGTTGGAGGAAGGATTTTCGATGGTTTTAATTCTTACAATGCGAACATTTACATAAAAAATGGCAAAATTTCCGTTGTATCAAGTGAAGAGCTTGATGCAGCGAAGGTTTACAATGCCAGTGGAATGTACGTGTTGCCAGGATTGATAGATCCACACGTACATTTTGCACTTGATCTTGGGAAATACACATCCGCCGATGATTTTGAATCCGGATCGATAGGAGCCGCATATGGAGGTGTAACGACTTTCATAGATTTTTTGGATCCGGTTACACAACGTCATGAAATCGAAGTGAATTTTTTTAAGCGCTTAAAACTTGCAAAGCGCTCTCATGTTGATTACTCCTTTCACATGACGATTGCTCATCCAAATTTTCCACCAAGAGAGCTAATTAAAAAGACGCTTGCCCTTGGTATTAACAGTGTGAAATCTTTCACCACGTACAGCACTTCGAACAGAATGACAGAAGACGGATACATATTCGAGTTGCTAAAAGAATCGAAAAGGGTAGGTGTGGTTGCGACTTTCCACGCCGAAGACGATCCGATGATACTCTACAACATGTCAAAATTTGACAAACACTTACCAAAGGATCTTCCAATGTTTCACTCTTACGAAACGGAAGCAGAAGCGGTTTCAAGAATAGCCATTCTTGCGAAGCTCACTCAAGGTCAGGCCTACGTAGTCCATAATTCAAGTGGTCGATCCGTTGATCTGCTTTTTAAAATTGGGATTCCGCGTAATTTGCGTCTTGAAACGTGTCCGCAATACGTTAGCTTAAACGATTCTCTTTACAATATGAGTCCTGAAAAAGCGGCACTTCATGCACTTGTACCGCCACTTAGAAGTGAAGAAGATGTGGAATTGATGAAAAGGTACTTCCAAAAGGGAATTTTCTGTACGGTAGGCACGGATCATTGCCCTTTCAAAAAAGAAGAAAAACTGGAGAATATAAGCAATTACGATGAAATGCCCAATGGTATAGGCGGTGTGGAGACTTCTTTTTCGATACTTTACACGACCTTTGTAGACAGTAAAAAAATAGAGATGAACGATCTTGTCAAAATGCAAAGTGTTAACGTTGCCCGAACCTTTGGCTTGGCTCAAAAAGGTCAAATTGTGGTTGGAGCCGATGCGGACATCGCGATCTTCGATCCTCAGAAAGAATGGCATGTGACGTCAAAAGCGTTGCACACAAACTCAGATTACACGCCTTACGAAGGTATGAAACTGAAAGGGAAATTCATCTCTACCCTCGTAAGAGGGGATTTTGTCCTCAAAGATGGAGAAGTCTTGAATGATTCCAAAGGAAAGTTCATAAAAAGGGGGCCCGTATTTTGGCATACACGTTAGGCAACGCGTTGATTTATACTGGCAACTCCTTAATACGCGATGGATATGTGACGGTGGATAAAGGAAAAATTGTTGAAGTTGGTTTTATGAATGATTTTGAGGGAAAATTGGATAAAGATCTTAAGGGCATGTTACTCATGCCAGCATGGATCAACGCTCACACGCATATGTATTCAACGTTGGCCAGAGGTATGAAAGTTGATTTTCATCCTCTTACTTTCACACAAATTCTGAAACAGCTTTGGTGGAAATTGGATAAAATTCTTGGCCCTGAAGAAATTCAGATAAGTGCCATGGTTGCCGCTGCGGAATTCATTCACAACGGCGTCGCGATGATTTTCGATCACCATTCAAGTCCGAATCACGTTACTGGAACACTTGAAAGCATTAAGAGTGCAGTGGTGGATACCGCAGGTATGAGGGGTGTTTTTTGTTTTGAAACGAGTGATAGAGATGGCGTCCAGTTAGAAGCAATAGATGAAAATTTGGACTTTTACAACGAGTACAAAGGAAATCATTTTACATCTGGTATGATGGGACTTCATGCCTCTTTTACTTTGAGCGATGAAACGCTTGAAGCCGTATCCAAAGTGTGTGGCGGGCAGATTCCAATACATGTGCACGTTGCAGAAGGACTTGAAGATGAAATGGACTCGATAAACACACATGGCTTGAAAATAATAGAAAGATTTGATAAATATGGTTTTCTTAACAGAAATTCGATATACGCCCATTGCATTCATGCAAGTGATGACGAAGTGAAAAAAATTTCTGAAAGCGGGGGATTCGTTGCGGTAAACATTCAATCCAACATGAACAATTCGGTTGGGATTCCAAGTTTTTCAAAATTTGTTAAAAATAGAGCAAAGGTTGTTTTGGGAAACGATGGCTTTGGATTTTCACCCGCTTTTGACATGAGGATCTTGAGCCTGAGCCAAAAGTACTTAAATGGCACTCCTCTTGCATTTTCGAATTCGGATTTAAAGGGAGTTATAGATAACACCTACGAACTGGCTTCGAAACATTTGAACGAGAAATTTGGAAAAATAGAAGAGAATTATCCTGCCGATATCATGGTGATCGATTACGATCACCCAACTCCAATAACCTCCGATAATTTTTACGATCACCTTTTCTTTGGAATCACGGAAGCAAAAGTGAATTCGCTCTATGTTAATGGCAAAGCCGTGATGATAGATGGCAAGATAGAAACGTTTGACGAAAGTGAGATCAAAAGAGAATCAAGGAAGATTGCCAAAAAATTATGGGAAAAGCTTTAATGGGAGGTGAACAATGGATCTTTCAACTGATATAGCGGGTATAAAGATAAAAAATCCTCTTTTACCAGCCGCTGGCCCTTTAACAGGGGATGATGCCAAGATGAAATACATGGCTTCCCTTGGTGTTGGAGCTATGGTGACTAAGACGATATCAACTGAGGCGGCAAAAGTTCCAAGACCTTGTATAATCGCCACAAATGATTACGTCGTGAATGCAGAACTTTGGTCTGAATACGGGCCAGATAAGTGGATAGATGAATTTCTTCCTGACATTCAAGACTTAGAAATTCCCAAAATAATAAGCATAGGATACACCAAAGAACAGATAGAGTGGCTCGTCCCGAGATTAAAGGATTTCGGAGACGCTTTTGAAATTTCAACACATTATGTTGGGAAGGATCTTAAACCAATTGTTGAAGTTGCAAAATTGGCATCGAAACTTGCACAAAAGCCGGTTCTGATGAAAGTCAGTCCACACATGCCGGATCCTGTAGAATTCGCACGTGTGGTTACAAATGCCGGGGCATCAGGGATTGTCGCAGTTAATTCTTTAGGACCTGCTTATTACGTAGATCCGAAAACGGGAATTTCGCCACTTGGTTCTGAAAATCGTTACGGTTGGATCTCTGGTCCCATCATAAAACCACTGGCATTGTCCATTGTGCAAAGGATAAGACAAGAATTGGACATTCCCGTAATAGGAGTCGGGGGAATAAAAAATGCGGAAGACGTTGTGGAATTCTTGGAAATGGGCGCTTGTGCCGTTGGTATGCTCTCATCCGCTTTGATCTTCGGAAAGGCACAGTACAAAAGAGTGCTTGACGGATTGGAAAATGCTCTGAAAAACAGAGGATACATTTCCGTTAAAGATGCCATTGGGAAGAAATTGGAAATAAAACACGCACAATTCCATGTTAGCAATCCGAAAGTGGATCCCAAAAAATGCACGCTTTGTAAGTTATGCGAATACGTGTGCCCCTACTTTGCCATAGAAGTTAGCGATCACGTAGAAGTGAATTCTAATGCCTGTTTTGGTTGCGGATTGTGTGAATCGCGTTGCCCAACAAAGGCGATAAGTGGAGTGTTGCCGAAATGAGCTACAAGTTGAGATGCGTTCACTGCGGAAAAGTGTACGATCCAAGTGAAGTTGAATACACGTGTCCCGTATGTGGTTCGCGACTTGGAACGTTGGAAGTCATTTACGATGAGTTTCCTCACGTTGAGAAATTCGATATCGAGCACAAAGGAATTTGGGCATTTGCGGACTTTTTACCTGTCAAAGTTGATCATTTTGAGGTGCCTTTGTTGGTTGGGAATACACCTTTATATGAAAAGAAAGATCTTGCCTGGCAATTTGGATTGAAAGATCTCTACATAAAAGATGATGGAAGAAATCCGACGGCTTCTTACAAAGACAGAGCCAGTGCCGTGGCCATTGCAAAAGCGAAAGAATTGGGATTTGATACGATTTACTGTGCCTCTACTGGTAACGCTGCCTCTTCCCTTTCTGGACTTGCCGCCGCTTCCAATATGAAAAGCGTTATATTCGTTCCCAAATCCGCACCCGTTGCCAAGATAACTCAGCTTCTCGTTTACGGTGCCACCGTCATCGCCGTCGATGGAAGTTACGATGAAGCGTTCGATCTGTCATTAAAGGTCGGTGAAAAATTCGGATGGTACTGTCGAAACTCGGCGGTGAACCCATACCTTTTAGAAGGTAAAAAGAGTGGCGCTATGGAAGCCGCATATCAACTTGGATGGAATATTCCAGATGTTGCAATGGTTTCAGTGGGTGACGGGACTGTTGTGAGTTCCATATACAAAGGATTCAAAGATTTAAAAGAGGCCGGCTTGACGAATAAGATCCCGAACATTATAGGAGTTCAGGCAGAAGGCGCCAACGCGGTGATGAGGACGTTTAATTCCGGGAAATTCGATGTTCCTCAGGATATGAGTGCATTTTCCATGGCCGACAGCATAGCGGTTGGAAAACCACGTGATGTTTTAAAGGCTTGCAAATACGTTGGAGAGTCAGGTGGAAAGTTTATCTCGGTCAGTGATGATGAAATAGGTAAGGCAATCGTTGAACTGGCTCGTAAAACGGGTGTGTTTGCCGAACCTGCAGGGGCAACTGCTTACGCAGGTTTAAAGAACATAAAAAGTGAGTTAAAAGATAAAAGTGTTTTGATATTCGTAACGGGAAACGGCCTGAAAGACGTAAAATCGGTTGAAAATTTTGTGGGTCATGTTTACGTTGTCAAGCCTGAGTTCAATGCGGCAAAGGAGGTTTTGAAAGATGCTGGTGCGATTTAAACTTAACAATGAAGAGGTAGAGGCTGAAGCACGAGACGACGAAAGAGCGCTTGATTTTCTTAGAAGGCTTGGAATGAAGAGTGTAAAAGAAGGATGCGGTGAAGGTGAATGTGGTGCTTGTACCATAATCGTGAATGGTAAAAATGTAGCCTCCTGTTTAATACTCGCACCAGAATTGGATGGCACGGAAGTCTGGACGACCGAAGGACTTTCTTCTGAAAATGAACTTGATCCAATTCAAAAAGCTTTTGTTGATGTGGGAGCGATACAGTGTGGTTTTTGTACGCCGGGAATGGTGATGTCTGCAAAAGCCTTACTCACGAAAAATTCCAAGCCAACCGATGAAGAAATAAAAAAAGGTATGGAAGGTAACTTGTGCAGATGCACAGGATATTTCAAGATCATTGAAGCGGTTAAGAAAGCTGCAGATGAAAATTGATAGCTGTCGTTGTGCTTGCAGCTGGAAGTTCCAAAAGGTTTGGAACTCAAAAGCTTACGCATTTGTATCATGGGAAACCGTTGCTTCAATGGACGATAGATTTGTTGAAAAAATTAAATGGTGAATTCAAGAAAATTCTGATAATTTCCAAATCACTCGATCTCGGCCCATTGGAAACCGACGATTTTGACATCGTGGTGAATGAAGATGCCGAAAAAGGCCTTTCAACTTCCGTGAAGCTGGCAATTTCTACCGCGGCTAAGTTCAAAAGTGATGGATTACTTTTGTTGTTGGGAGACATGCCAAGAATAAGCAGTGATTTGGTAAAAAAAGTTCTTCTCATGAACAAAGGAAGAATTACATTTCCATCTCATGATGGAATAAAAGGATTTCCGGTTTTTTTGCCTTCAAAGTATTTTACTGAAACCAATGTTTTAAGTGGTGACGTTGGATTGAGAAAACTCATTGCACTTCATAAAGGTGAGACAATGTCGTTTGAAGGCGGTCAAAATTGTATTTTTGACGTTGACACGATAAAAGATGTTGTTGAGAAAGTTGAGAGGAGGCTTTGAAATTGAGTTACAGCTTTGTTGCTCCGAAAACCGAAAAAGAATTGAAAAGAGCGATATCTACCCCTGAATCTTTTATCATGTCTGGGGGTACGGATTTGTTGGTGAAGATAAGAATAGGAAAAGTAAATCCCCAGAAAGTCGTTAGCACCTCAAAAATATCAACACTTCATTTCATAGATGACAATGATGATGAGCTTGTGATAGGATCCACGATAACTCACACTGAGTTGTTGGAATACGAGCCTCTGAAAGAAGAATTTCCAATCCTTTTTGATGCGATTTACACCATTGGCTCGCCGCAGATAAGAAATCGTGGCACTCTTGTGGGAAATGTGATGAACGCATCTCCGGCGGGTGACGGTTTGCTTGCCTTGTATCTTTTAGATGCACAAGTGGAGATTTCAAACGGAGACATCATCGATGTTGATGAATTTGTGATAGGACCAGGGCGTACGATTTTACCCAAAGGAGAGTACGTGAAATCCATACACATCCCGAAATTCAAATGGGATCATCACTATTTTGAAAAAGTTGGTCAACGCAATTCAATGACCATATCGATTGCCAGCATCGGATGGTTGATGAAATGCGGCAATGGAGCAATAAAAAATTTCAGACTTGCGTTTGGTTCTGTGGCTCCAACGATTCTGAGGCTTAAAGACGTTGAAGAATTTGCCAAGGGCAAGAAAGTGGATGAAAAATTCGTTCGATCGCTTTCCACTGCGGTTAAAGAGCGTGTTAGCCCCATTGATGACGTAAGGGGAAGTGCACAGTATCGAAAAAGACTTTGTTCCAATTTAGTGTATCGCATGATCGAGGAGGGAATCGAATGTTGAGCATAAAAGAGTATACAAAGCCATCCACGCTTGATGAAGCCTATCAATTGGGAAAATTGGTAAACACTCTCTATGTGAGCGGAGGATTGATGATCGCTTCGTTGAAAAGTTCCAGACTTGAGCGACTTGTGGATTTGAAAAGTTTAGGAATGGAAGAAGTAGAAGATGGTGAAAGGGTAAAAGTTGGAGCTAACGTAAAACTCTCCGCGTTTATTACAGATCCCTTGCTCTCGAATTTGAATCATGGATTTTTCAAAGAGATGATGAAAAAAATTGGCAGTACACAAATAAGAAATATGGCAACTCTTGGAGGTTCAGTGGCTTTTAGACTTGGATGGTCGGATGTTATCACGGCTTTGTTGGTGAGCGAATCCACCATTGAGTTTTACAATGGGCAATTGAATGAAATGCCTTTGGAGAGGTATCTTAAAGAAAAGAGAAAAAAGGAAATAGTAACGGCTGTTTACATACCAAAAAATGACAGGTTCATGGTATTTGAAAAGTTCTCTAAGTCCACTTTTGACATAGCAACGTTGAATGTCGGAGTTGGCATGAATGTTAGAAATGACAAAATGGAGAACATCACGGTTGTCGTGGGTTCGAGACCTATGATTTCTGAAAGAATGATCGAAGTGGAAAAATTTCTGAATAACAAAGAACTTTCTGATTCAATTGATGCTGCGGCGCAACTCATGCAAGACACGATAAAAGTTGGAGGAGATATAAGGGCAAATGCTGAGTACAGAAAAGCTCTGTCTGCGGCATTACTCAAGAAAGCAATGAGGAGGATTTACAATGAGAGTCAAATTTAAAGTCAACGGCAAATTGCGTTCCGTGGACATAAATCCTGGGGAATTTCTTCTTGAAACTCTACGAAAACTTGGTTATAAAAGTGTTAAGCATGGATGCGATACGGCCAGTTGCGGAGCTTGCTCTGTTCAACTGGACGGGAAACCGGTACTTTCTTGCAGAACTTTCACGGCAGCTGTTGATGGCCATGAGATCAAGACCGTTGAAGGTTTTTCAAAGGAGGGAGAACTTTCGGACATTCAAAAGGCACTTGTTGAAGAGGGAGCCGTTCAGTGTGGTTTTTGTATTCCTGGGCTTGTGGTAACAGCTGACGCACTCTTAAAGGAGAATCCGAATCCCACGGAAGACGAAATAAAAGAATATCTCAATGGAAATCTATGCAGATGCACCGGGTATGAGAGCCAAACTCGCGCGATATTGAGAGTGGCAAAAGACTCGAGAGGTGAGAAGTGATGAGAATGCGAGAAACGAAAACGTCCGTTGCTGCATCTTCAAGCGATAAAAAATTTGAAGTGGTGAACACATCCATCGAAAAGATCGATGGATACGCACTTGTAAAAGGGAAGCCTGTTTTTACAGACGATTTTAACATTCCAGACGCCTTAATCGTCAAAATTTTGAGAAGTCCTCACGCTCATGCAATTATAAAGGATGTAGACACTTCTGAGGCTCTTGAACTCAACGGTGTTGCGTGCGTTCTCACTTACAAAGACGTGCCGAGAGTTGCGTTCACTCGAGCAGGCCAAGGCTATCCAGAACCATCGCCGTACGATACGTTTGTGCTCGATAAGAAGGTCAGATACGTTGGAGACGCCGTTGCTATAGTAGCAGCTGAAAGTGAAGAAATTGCCCGAAAAGCCCTTAAGTTGATAAAGGTTGAATATGATGTGCTTGATAACGTCGTTGATTACGAACACGCCATAGACGAAAATGCCCCTATAATTCACGATGAAGCCGAAATATCCGGTGCTTACGATCCATCTCATAACATAGCGAGTCATTACGAAATGGAGGTAGGTGATGTTGACGAAGAACTTTCGAAATGTGATGTAACCGTTGAGAGAACTTTCTACACACCAAACCAATCTCATGCAATGATGGAACCTCATGGGGCAATTTCTTACTTTGATCCAAATGGGAGACTCACAATCGTGACATCCACTCAAGTTCCTTATCATGTCAGAAGAATCATAAAACACATTTTCGGGGTTGAATCGCGCGTGATAAAGCCAAGAATTGGTGGGGGATTTGGAGGTAAGCAAGCCGTTCATGTAGAAGCGTACGTTACGGCTGTGACACTCAAAACAGGTAGACCGGCCCGTTGCATTTACACTAGAAAAGAAACAATGACGGCTTCTAACACACGCCATGCCATGCGTTTTAAAATCAGAGTTGGTGCTGACAAAGATGCCAACTTGCGTGCAATAGATATGTGGGGTCTCTCTAACACGGGAGCGTATGGTGAACACGCTCTAACAACTTTCATGGTTGCCGGTTCTAAGACTTTACCGTTGTACAACAAAGTAAATGCCGTTCGATTTGGAGGAGACATCGTCTACACCAACACCGAACCGGCAGGGGCCTTTAGAGGATACGGTGCTCCACAAGGCGCATTTGCGCTCGACTGTGCCCTTGATGAATTGGCTTACAAATTTGGAATGGATCCTGTCGAATTCAAATTGAAGAATTCCATTCGTGAAGGAGAAACCTCACCTGTGTTCAAAATGATGGGTGAAGGGCACGAGGGGGTGGAGCAAACCATACGAAGTTGCAAAATTGAAGAATGTGCAATTGAAGGGGCAAAGCTTTTCAATTGGTATGAGAAACGTAAGCAACCAAGGATAGAAGGAATCAAAGCACACGGCTACGGAGTGGCCTTTGCCATGCAAGGATCATCTATTCCTGCCATTGATATGGGAGGCGCCACCATAAAAATGAACGATGATGGAACCTTCAACCTTATGATCGGCGCTACGGACCTTGGAACTGGTAGCGACACGATACTTGCACAGATAGCAGCAGAAGCTTTACACACGAGCGTTGACAAATTCGTAGTTTATTCGTCGGATACAGATGTAACTCCTTTTGACAAAGGCGCTTACGCGTCATCCACCACATATGTGTCCGGTAATGCCACCAAACGTGCAGCGGATCGGATGGCAAAAGAAATTCTCAGAGCCGCATCCGAAATACTTGATGATAATGTGGAAAATCTTCATTTAGAAAATGGGAAAGTGATTTCTCGAAGTGGTGAGTCTTTGACTTACTCTGAAATACAAACACAACTCTTCTACACTTTTAAACAACGTCAACTTGAGGTTACGGAATCATTTGTAAGTGAAGTTTCACCACCACCCTACATGGTGACATTTGTAGAAATTGAGATGGATCTTGAAACGGGAAAAGTTGACGTCGTAGATCTGTTGAATTACGTCGATTGCGGTACGCCAATAAACCCGCTTCTCGCCCGTGGCCAAGTGGAAGGTGCCAGTGCACAAGGCATAGGAATGGCACTGTACGAAGAGCACATATTCGACAAAAATGGCCGCATGGTTACGGATGATTTCTTCACTTACAAAATTCCGACGAGGGAAGACATCAAGAAAATCGAGGTGAGGTTTGCCAACAGTTACGAACCGACAGGACCTTTTGGGGCTAAGAGTGTATCAGAAATAGGGCTTGATACTCCAGGGCCTGCCATAGCCAACGCCATTTTTGATGCGGTGGGAATAAGAATGAATGAACTTCCGATAAGATCGGACGAAATGTTTTTGAAATTGATGGAAAAAGGATTGAACAGGTAAAAGTCAAAAAAATGAGAAAAAAGGAGGAAAAGGTATGGAAAGAAGTTTGTATTTCACCTTTTTCGCGGCACTTTCCGCTGTGATTATGGCGTATTTTATGGCGAGGGTTGCTCTTTCCCGTCCTGAAGGAAATGAGAGGATGCACTTAATGGCGAAGTCCATTCAAGAAGGTGCATCGGCGTTCCTGAAGGAGGAAGCGAAGCGAATAGCTTTGATAGCCATTTTGATAGCGGTGTTCATCTCCATTGTCTTCAGGGTAAGATATGGTGTGGTAATGTTAGTAGGTGCTTTTGTGTCTGAAATGGCAGGCCTTGTTGGCATGTACATTTCGACTCACACCAACGTCCGGGTGGCCGAATCAGCGAAAAAGGGGCTTTTTGAGGCGTTCACAACGGCTTTCTCAGGTGGAAGCGTTATGGGGCTTGTTGTGGCTGGATTTTCCATGATGGGTTTAACAGCTGTGATGATGATATTTAAAAACTCCTTTGCTTTTTCAACCGTTTATGCCATTCGCACGACTGGCATGACGCACATTCATGGGATATCTGTCGTTGATGGCGTGATGATCGTCAGTGCTTATTCATTTGGGGCCTCGCTTATAGCACTCTTCGACAGAGTTGGCGGAGGAATATACACCAAAGCGGCTGATATGGCAGCGGATTTGGTTGGAAAAGTAGAAGAGCATATTCCAGAAGACGATGCCAGAAATCCAGCCACGATCGCTGATAATGTTGGAGATAACGTTGGAGATGTTGCTGGACTTGGAGCAGATATACTTGAATCATATGTGGCGTCTATCATATCAACAATAGCGATTGTCATGTTCATGGCTATCGCGGATAAGTCCATGACGGCCACTCAGTATTACAAATTACTTTATCTCCCAATCGCAATAGCTGGTGGAGGAATAATAGCCGCAATGTTTGGAATAGGCTTTGTAAAGTTGAGGCGAGCTAAAGACGCTCGTGCAGCCCTCTCGGTTGGAAATATCATAACAGGTGCGATGGCACTTGCCATTTCGGCCGTTATAATATACTTTTTCAAAATAAATTACATCTTTCAGGGGAAATTTGTCCTTGCGCGAGGAACGGCAAACATATGGAGGCCTTTCTTGTCAATACTTTTTGGCCTTATAGCAGGACTTGTCATCAGTAAATTCAGTGAATATTACACATCATACGATTACAAACCCGTTAAACACTTGGCGGAATCATCTCAAACAGGCGTTGCGATAAACATAACTGGAGGACTTGCGCTTGGAATGGGATCAACGCTATGGCCCGTGTTAACGATCGTGTTTGCGATGATGGGGTCATATTTGTCATCTGGTGTTTACGGGATCGGCATAGCCGCTCTTGGAATGCTTTCGTTTGTAGCTTACACCGTTACCGTTGACAGCTATGGACCTATAGCCGATAACGCAGGAGGAATTGCCCAAATGGCGGGGCTCGATCCAAAAGTGCGAGAGATTACAGATGGATTGGATGCTGTTGGAAACACAACGGCGGCCATAGGAAAAGGATTTGCCATTGGTAGTGCGGCATTTGCGGCGTTATCTTTGATAGTTTCTTTCATATGGTCAAGTGCACAAACTACAGGTCAAATAAGTCTGAATCCTGTTATAAACATGGTTAACCCTTATACGATCATCGGGCTCATAACGGGCGCAATGCTCCCATTCTTTTTCTCAGCCTTGCTTATAAATGGTGTAAGTGAAAATGCCTTTTTGATGGTTAAAGAAGTTAGAAGACAATTCAAATCCGATCCGAAGATTCTCACAGGTGAGTCTTTACCAGATTACAACAGATGTATCTCCATAACGGCAACAGGTGCTATATCCAAGATGTTCTTGCCAGGTGTTATAGCGATCATCACGCCTTTTGCCGTTGGCTATCTTTTAGGGAAAGACTCCTTGGCAGGCGTCTTGCTTGGCGGTTTGCTTTCAGCCATCATGATAGCGATATTCACCGCTAATTCTGGTGGGGCAATGGACAATGCCAAAAAATACGTGGAAATGGGTAACCTTGGAGGACGTGGCACGCCAACTCATGATGCCACTATCATTGGGGATACCGTTGGAGATCCACTGAAAGACACCGTTGGTCCTTCCATGGATATTTTGATAAAGTTAATGGCAGTTCTTTCTCTGTTTTTCGGTTCTCTTTTCTCGACGCTACCATTTTTTGTTAAATAAAGACTCGGGAGATTTTTTGTGAAGAAAATACTGGTGCTTTTTGGAATTTTTTTGTTAACTCTATCTTTCATGGCGACTGCAAAGTCGATAAGAGTTGTTATGGACGAAAGTTATCCTCCCTACTCTTTCTTGAATTCCAAAGGTGAACCCGTTGGAATATGCGTTGATCTGTGGAAAGAATGGCAAAAAGTTACGGGTATAACTGTGAATATTTCTTTGGTCGATTGGGGAAATACCATTACAACGGTAAAACAAGGCAAAGCTGATGTCGTGGACGGAATTTTTTACTCAAGTGAAAGGGCAAAATATCTCGATTTCACCAAACCCTTTGACGAAGTTAAAACCGTTATATTTTTTGACAAACGACTTTCTGGAATATCAGGTATAGATTCTATAAAAGGATTTAAAATAGGAGTCAAAAGTGGAGATTACGATGCAACGTATTTGCTCAACCATGGAGTGAGAAATTTGACTTATTACCCTTCTTACGAGGATTTGGTGAAGGCGGCAAAAAGTTCTGAAGTACATATCTTCGTTATCGATGAACCTAGTGGTATGTATTATCTGGGGAAATATGGGTTGCTCAATGAGTTCAAAGAATCTCCCCCACTTTACAAATCCTCTCTCTGCAGGGCAGTTAAAAAAGGAAGAAAGGATCTTGTCAAACTCATCGACGATGGGTTTGACAAGGTTCCGAAGTTTGAAGTAGAAAATATCATGAAAAAGTGGAAAGGTGTTAGCCTCTTTTCACGATTCAAAGGCTTTTCCCTAGTCCTCTTCTTAGCCATCATCGTTATAGCAGGTATAATGGCAGTTCTCTTTTTATGGAATCGAACTTTGTCCATCATGGTCAGGCGCAAAATCAAAGAACTTGAGGCTGAAGTTAAAAAGGAAAAAGAGGCAAAGAAAAGCGTTAGCACTTTATCAGACAAGCTCTCACAAGTAAACGATCATCTGCTTAAAATGAATGAAAGATTCAACAACATGATCGATCTTATTTTAAAGCTCTCTCCTTTTTCGGATGAGCGGGATTTTGCAAAAGATATTCTTGGCATTGCGATAAAATTCATTCCGGAAGCGGATGCTGGCAGTTTTTCCTTAATAAGAGAAGATAAATGGAAATTCTTGGCAATTATAGGACATGACGAATCGAAATTGATGGCCCTCGATTTGAAAGCAAATTGGATGGTAAAAGTAAAAGACGTTGAAGTTATAGAGGCAATCACGAAAGAAAATGTTTTGATCATGCCGAAAGAGGTAGCCGAGAAAATAACGGAAGCGAGTGGAGGGCATATTCACAGATCTTTGGCAGTCCCAATTGAAATAAACGGAAAATACATGGGAAATATATTCTTGGACACGTTCAGAGATATACGATTTTCTGAAGAATCCAAATACACAATGACCATATTTGGAAAATTGGCATCTTCCTTCTTTACGATCAAGAATACAAGCACTTTGGAGATCGATCATCAACGTGAACTTTTGAGAACGATCGTTCATCTGATGGAATCAAGTGATGCAAGAATTCGTGGTCATTCTGAATCGGTTTCAAATATTTCTGTAGGAATTGGCAAACTTATGAACCTTTCTCCAGAACAGATCGACGATCTTAAGTGGTGTGCCATTTTCCACGATATAGGCTACATTGGAATACCTCAAGAAATACGAATGAAGCCAGATAACTTTACAGCTGAAGAGTACGAATTGCTCAAGATACATCCTTTGCTGAGTGAGCAAATACTTCAAGTGTCAACTCTTCCTCAAAGATACAGAGAAGTCGTAAAATATCACCATGAACGTTTCGACGGCAATGGATATCCAGATGGTCTTAAAGGAGAAGAGATACCTTTACTTTCAAGGATAATTGCCGTTGCCAACGCTTTCGATGGGATGATAAAAATAAAGGGAATGGAAGCTGAGAGTGCGATTGAAGAGATCAAGAAAGGATCTTCGACTGAATTCGATCCTTCGGTTGTGAAGGCATCCATAAATGTTTTTAAAGAGTACATCGCAAAAATGAGGAAGTAATGGCCTCAAAATCACCAGTTTTTTTTCTCTTTATTTCCGCGATCGCCGGTTCACTACTTTCAAATTTCCTCTCTGTATGGTTAGGATTAACTGTTTGCGTAGTGACGATTATGCTTTTCTTCATCAAAAACTGCGTCAACATGGTATGGCTCTTGTCTCTTTTCTTCTTTGCGGTTGCTTGGATCTTGGCACCTAAGCCTTTGCCAAATGGCCAAAGCTTTATCGTTGGAAAAGTGAGTCACGCCTCTCACAGTGTTGCAAAAGTCACTGGCGTGCGTTTTCATATGGGGCAAAAATGGGTTCGTGGGGGGATTCTTTACGTTTTTTTGCCAAGATATAACCATGTTGGTTACCCACAACCGGGTGATCTTTTTATGGCGCAAGTTGAAAAAGAAAATACTGTCGAAGCAAAAGAAGTTTTTTGGACAAATTCCGATGCACCCATTGACAAAATGCTGAACTGGGGAATGTTAGAATCCGATCGCATTTACTCGAAAATGAAATTGTACATGTTTGAAGAGGCAGACACAGTGGCTTCAGTATTTCTTGGAAGAAGGGATACCTCATTTGAATTGAAGCAAGCTTACAGAAATGGAGGGTATGCTCACATCTTTTCAGTTTCTGGAATGCACGTTGGAATTATCGTGGCCGTTACGTTGATTCTCTTGTCTGAATTTGTGCCGTGGAATGTTTTCAAATATCCTCTCGTTTTTATCTTGGTCGTTATTTATGGGTTTGTTACGGGGTTTTCCATTCCAACTTTTAGAGCAGTGGCAATATTCGGAATTTTCACGCTTTTTAAGATCGTAGACAGACCACAGAATTTTTTGAATATTCTTGGAATGATAGGTCTTTTCGAAGTTTTGCAGGATGGCTCCATCATTTTTGACGTCTCTTTCCAGCTTTCGTACTCCGCTGTCATCGCAATGGCAATACTCGTACCCCATCTCCCCAAATTCAAACCCAAGTGGTTATCGGAAGCCCTGAATTTCACATTTGCAGCTAACATTGGTGTCATTCCATTTCTGATTCTCAATTACGGGAAAATATACATTACATCTTTTGTTTTTAACGTTTTCCTAATTCCTGTACTTGTGATGTTTATTTTAGAAGGAGCACTGTTGTTTTCTGTTTTTGCAGCAATTGGAATAGTTCCCCTTGAAAAGGTATTAGGAGCGGGTGTTTATCCTTTTGCGAAAGTACTTGATTGGGTAGCCTATTTTACCAAAAGATTGCCACTTTCGGCTGTTGATGTTCAGCCAAGAGTGGCAGTCTTTTGGATCATTTTCTCACTTGTTGGACTTCTTCTTTTTCGCTTTCTTCTTTATGACGAGCTTGACACTGTGGGCATATCCCATAGAAATTCAACTGATGATCTACGATTTTAAAACCGGTACGTTTTTCTATGAGCTTTTCAAGATCATCGAGGAGATCTTCTTCAATTTCGTAAACTTTCCCGCATTCGCTACAGATTAGGTGATGATGTTGGTGAGTGTGTGTATCTCTAACCTCATATCTTTCTAAGCCATCACCAAAACTTATTTTAGACAGAAATCCCATTTCCTTTAGTAGCTCTACAGATCTGTAAATCGTCGCTTTGCTTATATGTGAATTTTTGTGTGACAATTTTTCGTACACTTCATCCGCTGTGAGGTGCTCTCCTTTGTTTTCAATGAAAACTGAAAGGACAGCTTCTCGCTGGGAGGTGATTCTCAATTTCCTCCTTTTGAGTTCATTCCTCAATCTTTCGTAAATTTCCATTTTACATCACCTCTATTGTTAGGTAGAAAACCATCATTCATAATTCTACGCGTAAGACTTTGCAGTTCATTTGTAATTTT
>CAYYEU010000009.1:0-26947 GCA_964470975.1 uncultured Mesoaciditoga sp.
ATAAAAAGATATCATTTGGATCGTCGTAACGGACCGCAAAATGATCAATGAATGAGACTAACATGATAAAATCATATCAAATTTGAAGTTGGAGGGATGAACTTTGCACTGGTACATTCAATTTGTGGAAAATTATCCTTTATTTTCAGCCGTAATTCAATTTGCGATTCTTGGGACGTTGGGTGATGCGTTATCGAGAAAAGTTTCTCATCAAAAGATGTTTGATTTTACAGTTGCATTGAAAAAAGCGATCGTGTGGTCAATTCTTGCGATAATGATAAAATACGCTTTTGTCGGCTTTTTCGGCTTCACGCACGCACTTGTTTTAGCAAAACTCTTGCCGCAGTCGGTCGATACCATTCTCATCGTTCGCGCATTTTTCGTTTCGATGTTCGTCAATCTCATTTTTGGACCTATCATGATCTACACTCACAGATTTCTTGACAATTTGTTTATGAGAAGGCACAATTACTCAAACATGAAGGGCGCTATTTGGACACTCGTTTGGTTCTGGATACCTGCGCACACTTTGACCTTTTCATTGCCAGTTACCTATCAAATTGGCCTTGCCGCTTTATGGTCAATTGTCTTGGGAGGCATACTTGGATATTTCGAATCGAAAAAGGTAGTGAAAGCTTGAAAATCCACTTTATAGGTATTGGAGGCATGGGGTTAAGCACGCTGGCCGCCTACTTCAATTCCTTGGGAAACGAAATTTCTGGCAGTGACCTTTTACCTTCTTCTGTGCTTGAATCACTGAAAAGTCAAGGTGTAAGAGTAAAAATTGGGCATGGAGTTGTGGAAGAGAAAACGGATCTTGTGGTAAGATCCTCTGCCGTTGGTGAAAACGATCCTGAAGTCGTTCAAGCCAAAGAAAAAGGTATTCCAGTGCTCGAAAGAATGGACTTTTTTTCAAGACATGTAAAACCCCTTATTGGCGTGACGGGTACAGACGGAAAAAGCTCCACCACGTGCATGATCGCCTGGATGGCACTCAAAAATGGTTTAGATCCAACACTTTTGTGTGGGGCACTCTCTAAAGGTTTCGGAAATTCCAATTTCAGAAAAGGGAATGGTGGGATCATCGCAGAAGTTGACGAATCCGATCCTAAAATGAGAGATGTGCGATCGGAAATAGCCGTTCTAACGAATCTACACTACGATCATCTCGACAGGTATGGAAACGAACCCCAAAATCAACTCGCATCTGTTAAAGAATTCCTAAAACGCGCGCACAAAAGTGTAACCCCATACGATTTCGATTGCAATTCTTCCATGACATTCGGAAAAAATGGAGATCTTGAATTTGAACTCATTGATTCGTCATTTTCAGAGCAGATCTTTGAGGTGAAGTGCAAAACGCAAAAAGCAACCGTTCGATTTCCAATCGTGGGCACTCACCAGATAGAAAATGCTCTTGCCGCAATAGGTGGGGCGATGCTGTTGGAAATACCTTTGAAACACTGTGCAGCGGCATTAGAAGATTATCCAGGTTTACAAAGGAGATTAGAAATACTGAATTTTGATCCGGTGATCGTCAGTGATTACGCTCATACACCGGAAGAAGTGAATGCCGCGATGAATGCCGTTTTACCCTACTTTAAAAATGTAACGGTCGTATTCGAACCACACCGTTACACAAGATTCAAACGAGATCACAAAAAATTCTCTGAAATCTTGTCTAAAGCCAGGAAGGTTTTGATAACTGAGATATTCGGAGCTTTTGAAAGAGATGGAATGGATCCTCGAATTTTAGTCGAAGAATTGCAAAGTAATAAGACCGACTCTGAATTCGTTGAGATTTCAAATGTAGTTTCTAAACTTCTTGAAATAAAAAGTGATGCGTACTTGTTCATGGGAGCCGGCAAAATAGATGACATCGCACGTGAGTTCACAAAAAGGCTGGGGGGTTCAAAATGATAGACACACACATGCACCTCACAATGGAAGAGTTCGATGACGACAGAGACAAAATATTGGAACATCTCGAACAGGACAAAATAGAATGCGCTGTCGAAGTTGGGTACGATATCGTTTCAAGCATGAAAGCGGTGAAATTTGCCGAGTCGAATTCAAAAATTTACGCTGCTATCGGCGTGCACCCTCATGACGCTGACAAAGTCCAGGGCGATTGGATCTCTTTTTTGAAAGAAATGAGCAAAAATCCAAAAGTCGTGGCGATTGGAGAAATAGGGCTTGACTATTACAGAGATCTCTCCCCAAGAGAAACTCAAAGCGATGTTTTTTCCCGGCAGTTAAGCCTCGCAGAATCTTTAAACATGCCGGTGATTTTTCATATTCGAGATGCGTACTTCGATGCAAAAAGGGTGATGAAAAAACACGATGTTAGAGGAGTTGTTCACAGTTTCAACGGAAGCAGAGAAGATGCCAAAGATTTCATAAAAATGGGATTCTACATAGGCGTTGGTGGAATCGCAACGTACAAAAGGAATGATACTCTAAGAGAAATTATTTCACAGCTTCCCCTAAGCAAGATTCTAACTGAAACGGATTCTCCGTATCTTTCACCTCAACCGGTGAGAGGGAAGAGGAACGAGCCAAGAAACGTGAGATTCGTAATTGAATTGCTCTCACAACTTTTCAACACGCCTTTCGAAAGAGTGGAAGAGATAACCGTTCAAAACGCCAAAAAACTTTTTGACATTGAAAAATTTCACGCAAAAGGATGAAAAAATGGTATAATCTTATTCGCCCGCTCTGCTGGGAAAGTTTGAGCAGGGCCAAAAATAAGTCCATGGGAGGTAAATAAATGAGGATCTACGAAACGATGTTCATCATCGATCCTAACCTTGACGATGCTGCCAGAGAAGAGATGGCAAATCGCGTCAAGACATGGATCGAAGAAAAGGTTAAGGGAAAGATCAGGAATTTTGACAGATGGGGAATGCGCCAGCTGGCTTTCAGAGTGGACAAATTTCTCCAAGGAGACTACACGGTTGCACTCTTTGATGCAGAGCCTTCAAATTTGAAAGCACTCGAAGAGATGTACAGAATCACCCCTCAAATATTCAGATGGATGGTTTTTAGAAGGGAAGATATCGAGAAGCATCCACCAGTCATTGAAAAAGAGGAAGAAAAAGTTGTCGAAAAGGTTGAAACAACCGAAGAACCTAAAGAAGAGATAGCCACAGCGCCTGAAGCTTCTGCTGATGAATCAGAAAAAGCTTCTGAAGGTGAGGAATCTTGAATTACAACAGAGTAATTCTCGTTGGAAGGATCACACACGATCCGGAATTGAAAGCCACCACAAGTGGCACTGAAATCGTCAACTTCCAGCTTGCAGTTAACAGATATGGGAGAGATAACAAGGCGGATTTTTTCAGAATCGTGTGTTTTGGAAAGACAGCGGAGTTCGTGAGCACATATGTGACTAAGGGAAGGCTCTTGCTTGTAGAAGGAAGCTTGAGGAACAACGTGTGGCAGGACAACACAGGGCAAAAACGAAGCAGCGTTGAAATCACGGCAAACAGGGTGGAATTGATGGAAAAACGCGGTGAAACCCCGGCAGCGCAGAGCTTTCCAGAGAAGTCTGAAGACGAGAACGTATCTGATATAAATGCTAACGAAGATATCGATAACCCAGGCGAAAGCGATGAAATTCCCTTTTGAATTGATGGAGGTGTGAATAATGGCAGTAAGACCAAGAATGAGAAAAAAGAGAAAATGCACATTTTGTTCCAACAAAACCACTTACATAGATTACAAAGATTTGAAAACACTTAAAAGATATGTGAGCGACAAAGGAAAGATCTTGCCTAAACGCGTTACCGGAACCTGTGCAAAACATCAGCGCATGCTTTCGAAGGCGATAAAGCGTGCAAGACAAATGGCGTTAATACCGTATACTAAGAATTGACAAGAGGCCGAGAACGGCCTCTTAAACTATGGGGGCGATTTTTGTGAAGGTTTTGCTCTTAGAAGACGTTAAAGCATTGGGGAAAGCGGGAGAAGTGGTGAAAGCTTCTGATGGATATGCAAGGAATTATTTGATTCCAAAAAAGCTTGCAGTTATGGCCACGCCGGAGATAATGAAGAAAGTTGAGCAACAAAAAAAAATAAAAGCCAAGAAGCGCGAAGAGGAAGTTAAAAAAGCAAGCGAGAAGTTGAACGATCTTATGAAGAAATTTCTTGTGATACACGCTAAAGTCGGAAGGGGCGACAAACTTTACGGTGCGATAACTTCCGCAAATGTGGCGGAAAAGGTATCAAAAATTCTCGGCGAGAAATTCGACAGAAAAAACATAGAAATGGAACCCATACGGACTATTGGACTGTACGATGTTAAAGTCAAGTTTGGGAATGGTGTAACGGGAAAGATCAAAGTCAAAGTAGAACGCGAGGAGCCAAAGAAAAATTGAAGTTGATGATATCTTCCAAAGCATTGTACTCTACGTGGATGTACTATTCCCCAGACAGAATGTTGATAGATTGTGGAGAAGGTGCAAGCACTTATCTCGGAAACAAATCATTTGCCGTTAAACGAGTCTTCATAACTCATGGACATGCCGATCACATAGCGGGGCTTTGGGGGCTTGTCAACACAAGGAACAACGCCATGGGCGACAAAGAAAAATCACTGGAAATCTACTACCCCAAAGGTGGAAAATCAGTCGAAGAATTTATAAACTTCATAGTCAAAGTCAACAGTGATTTGAAGTACAATTTAACGATCAAAGCGCTGGATGTCGGTGAAGAGGTAATTCTTCATAGGACAGGTTCAGCTCAGCGAGTTATAAGACCTTTCAGAACTCATCACACTGTAAGTGAAGTGAGCTTTGGATACAACGTTTACGAAAAAAGAAAGCATCTCAAACCTCAATATCAAAACTTAGGGCAAGATGAAATATTGAAATTGGTAAGAAGTGTTGGGCGAGAGGAAATAACCGTGGAATATGAGCACAAGATATTGACGGTGAGTGGGGATTCCATCCCGATAAAATTAGAAAATGCGCTTGATACCGATTTGTTGGTTCACGAATCGACATTTCTAAACAAAAATGATAGAAAGGGAAATAACCACTCTTCGATCGACGAGGTACTGGAACTTGCGAAGTCTGCTCGGGCCAAGGCGGTGATTCTTTATCACATTTCAACACGCTATGAAAGAAGAATCAAACGCCTTGTCAACAAGGCAATAGAAAAAACCGAAATCGATATTCCAGTTATGTACGTTCATCCTTCCAAGATTTTCACTTTGAATTGAGGCGATAGAGATGATTTATTTGGTAACGTGGATCGTTTTGGGACTGGTTTTGTGTGCGGCGGAGATTTTCATACCATCATTTTTCATTTTTTGGTTTGGACTGGGAGCTTTTGCCGCTGCAGTGGCATCGATTTTTCTCGGTTTGACTTTTCAAATTGTGATCTTCATCACCGTTTCTGCCGTCCTGCTGATTTTCACACGCCCAATAGTTATGAAAACTTTACTAAAAAAAGGCTCGTCGAGAAAGATCAACATCGATGAGATCATTGGGAAACGTGCGATGGTGGTGGAGCGCGTGGATCCAGTTGAGGGAACGGGAATGGTTAAGGTAAACGGAGAGCTTTGGCGTGCCTTAACGGAAGACAGTTCAGTTGTAAGTGTGGGAGAATACGTAACGATTCTAAAAGTTGAGGGTACTCTGTTGAAAGTCAAAAAGGAGGGATAAAAATGGGATTCATTGGAATTGCGACGGTTTCAGTTGTGATTTTCATTTTCTTGCTCATATTGGCAGTAACCGGTATAAAGATCATCAGACCTTATCAAAAAGGACTTGTGGAGCGTCTTGGAAAATTTCATCGCCAGCTTGAACCAGGACTGAGTTTGATCATACCCTTTTTCGATCGAGTGATCAAAGTGGATATGCGTGAGCATGTCATAGACGTTCCACCTCAAGAGGTTATAACAAAAGATAACGTTGTTGTTGCCGTTGACGCCATAATATACTATGAGGTATCGGACGCTTTCAAAGTCGTTTACAACGTCAAAAACTTCGAGTCCGCTGCCATAAAGCTCGCACAAACCAACTTGAGAAACGTGATAGGCGAATTGGAACTCGATCAAACTTTAACGTCCCGTGAAAGAGTGAATGGGAAGCTTCGAGAGGTTCTCGATGAGGCAACCGACAAGTGGGGCGTGAGAATCACCAGAGTGGAACTGAAGAAGATCGATCCACCAAAGGACATCACAGACGCCATGAGCCAACAGATGAAGGCAGAGCGTACGAAACGTGCCGCGATTCTTGAAGCGGAGGGAATAAAACAATCAAAGATTCTTGAAGCAGAAGGACAAAAGAAATCTCAGATCCTCAGAGCAGAAGGGGAAGCCGGAGCAATTGAAAAAATAGCCGATGCGCAAAAGTACAAGCTTCAAATTGAAGCTGAAGGTCAAGCCCTCGCGATAAAAAGAGTGTTCGATGCCATACATTCCGGAAATCCAACTCCAGATCTTCTTACGGTGAAGTATTTAGAGGCGCTTGGAACAATTGCCAACGGTAAATCTACCAAGATATTCTTGCCCTTCGAAACTTCAGGAGTCCTTTCAAGTTTGGGAGCGATTGGGGAAATGTTCAAGAAAGTGAATAAAGAGGAGGAAAGTGATTAATTGAGCGTGTGGACATGTTTGTGGAATGAAGCGCTCAGATCTGCGCTTATAAACTTTGCAGGTTTCCTTTTGGCCTTGTGGTATGCACGAAGTCGGGTTGTGGATAAAAAGAGTATCAGCAAGAGTTATTTGAGATATTTTCAAGATCTTTTTCCGTTCGGAATGATGCTTTTAGGCATTTATTTTGTTTACGTTGCCAGTTTGGTCTTGGGGAGCGTGATCATGACGCTATCTGCTTTTATTTACGTTGTCTCCTATGTAGCACCAAGCGTTGACAAATACGACAACACGCATCGTGCAACCATCCTTTCTCTTGGATACACCCGTCAAGAATACGCTATAAGGTACCTTTTCCCCAAATCAAAGAAGTTTTGGTTCGCCGCAACGGCAAATTTTTTCATCGCCCAATGGATAATACTGATGTGGTTCGACGTGCTTAAGAATGAAAAAATTCAGGAATTAAACGTCCTGCTACTTTTATCATCCATAGTACTTATGGCATTTGGAATACTGATTTCTGTTTTGAGGAATTTCAAAGAGAGATAGGGTGATCGACGGTGAAATACAAAACGAAACTTGGAATTCTTGATATTGAAGAGGAAGAGATCGTGGAATTTGGAGATGGCTTGCCTGGATTCGAAGATTTGAGAAAGTTTTCTCTCATATCAAGGGCTGATACAGAGCCTATCAAATGGCTTATTTCGTTAGAAAACGAAAAAATAGCCCTGCCGGTGATCGATCCATGGCTGATAGTTGAAGATTATTCCTTGAATCTTGACAATGAAACGATGATAACCCTGGAAAATCCAAAAGCAGAACGGACTCTCGTTCTTGCCGTGATCGATTTGCACTCCGAGAACGTGAGTGTGAATTTGGCAGCACCAATAGTGGTAAACCTTGACAAAGCGATAGGTGTTCAAGTGATAATAGACGATGCTCGATATTCGGTTAAATACCCGTTGAAGAGCGGGAAGTGATGTTATGCTTGTTTTGAGAAGAAAAACAGGGGAAGGAATAATAATAGGCAGCAATGTGGTCGTTCGCATTCTGTCAATTGAACATGGTGATGTTAAAATTGGAATAGAGGCTCCAAGAAGTGTTAAAGTACTTCGAGAAGAATTGTATAAAGAAGTGGTAAAAACAAATGTCGAATCGAATGACTTCGATGTGGAATTGGCAAAGAAAATCTTCAAAAGGGAGGATCGAAATGCGAATAACACGTGAGCTTGTTGAGCATTTGGAAACTTTGGCGAAGCTAAGGCTAAAAGAGGATGAAATAGGGAGAATAAAAAAAGATATGGCGGATATACTCGAATACATGAGATTGCTTGATGAAGTGGATGTGAGTGGGTATCAAGCTATGACCAGCCCTGTTGAGAACTCATTGGAATTGAGAGAAGATCGACCGATAAAATTCGATGCTTCTAAAATATTGAAAGAGGCACCAAAGCTTGAGAACAATTTGATCCCTGTTTCTTCCATACATGCCAAATAGCTCTTACTACGGTCAAATTGGAGAAGACATAGCCTGCGATTACTTGAAACGATTGAAATACAAGATAGTAAATCGAAATTTCAGGACAAAACGGGGAGAAATAGATATAATCGCTTTGGACGGCAAATCGCTCGTTTTCGTGGAAGTGAAGTACGGATCGAAAGAGGCTTATCTGCGTGTCAATAAAAAGAAGTTCAAAAGAATAACTTTTGCCGCCAAAGAGTTCTTAAGGAATTTCGGGGACCTGGGAACGAGTTATTACAGAGTGGATGTCATATCCGTATCGAAAGGCGGAAGCGTAGAACATTTTAAAGACGTGGCGTTGGATTTCGGGAGGTGATTTTTTGCATTTCACAAAACCAAATGAAGCAGTTGTGAATGTTGTAGATTCTTTTGAAAAAGATGGAAAATACTTTGTTGAGCTTTCAGAAAATCCTTTCTACCCCGATGGATTTGGCGGTCAGCTTGGAGACAGGGGAACAATTGGAGAAGCACAAGTGATCACGGTTGAACCTGAAATTATTGAAGTGGATCGTCTTTTCAAAATTGAACAAAACGTGAGGGCAAAAGCAAATGTTGAAAGAAGAAAAGAAATAGCACGTCAGCACACAGCCCAGCACATTCTTTCCGCGGCAATAGAAAAGCTTTTTGACGCTGATACGGTAGGTTTTCATATGGGGGAAGAAAGTACAACTGTAGACTTAAATTCTCCAATCGACTTGAAGCGCGCAGAGGATCTAACAAACGAAGTTATCATGTCTGATTTGAAAGTCGAAGAAATGATACTGACTCCAGAAGAAGTCAAGAGGTATGAACTGAGAAAATCCATATCACAAAAGGCTCTGAAATCAGGTAAGATAAGGCTTATAAAAATAGCGGATTTCGACCTCAACGCTTGTGGGGGATTCCATGTATCACGCACCGGTGAAATTGGAGTTGTCAAGATCACACATACAGAAAAAATAAAAGGTGGACTCACAAGATTGTGGTTTGTGGCGGGAAAGCGCGCATTGAATGATTATTCGCTAAAAGAAGAAGTGCTTTTGAAAACATCAAAGATCTTCGACGCGTCATGGAAAGATCTGGAAGCGCGCGTCGAAAAATCAACAAAAGAGTCCAAAGAAAAATCCTTAAAATTGAAGAAAACTTCCGAATCTCTTGCCACTTACATTTCAAAAGAGATGAGACCAAAAGAGATCCTGGAATTGGATGAAAACGTTGCTTCTTTTGTAACCAGATTTCGCCAAGATATTCCTTATGCTCTCAAATACTCAGAAGCCAAAGTCGTAATTTGTGTTCCTAATACATCAAAGGACAGCGTTGTAAGCTGGGCAAAAAGTGCGGGACTGAAGGGTGGAGGAAAAGGACCAATTTACAGATTTTCATTCGATAACTTTGAAAAATTCAAAAATGCCTTCGAATCGTTAATTAAGCTTTAACGATATCTGTTATTTTTTTGGCTATCACTCGACTTGGAAGTTCTTGAGGTCTTAACTTTTTGAGATTGGAAGACATTCTGACATTAACGTCGGATTCGACGATTTTCGTGATAAGTTCAACCATTTTTTCAACGCTTATTTCGTCTTCATTTACAACAAATGCTCCCAATTTTTCCCCTAAATAGTGAGCGTTTTTTTCTTGGTGGTTGTTCAATGCCCCTTTCCAAGGAATTAAAATCGCAGGAGTGGCAGATTCCACTATTTCCGCGATGGTACTCGCACCGGCACGGGAGATGAGTGCATCGACATTTCTCATGAGGTAAGGCATGTTTTCGTAATAATCAAAATGAATGACATTCGAAGAATCCACTTTCTTTCTTCCTATGTGGAAAAATACTATATCTCTAAGCAAAGGTGCCGCTTCTTTTAGAATGCCATCTAAAGCATTTGAACCTTCGCTACCTCCAAAAACAAGAATGGTCTTTTCTTTCTGATGTATTGAAAATTTCTCTTTAAAACTTTCATCTCGTGGGAGTGAAAATCCATTCCTGACAGGAGTCCCAACGACAACTGCGTTGTTTAACACATTCTTTGTCGGTTCAAAAGCGCAAAACGACATTGCGGCGTACCGCGATATTTTTCTATTGGATATTCCAACATTGGCATTGGACTCATGTAAAAACAAAGGTATCTTCAACAAGTGAGCGGCATATCCAACTATGCCACCTATATATCCACCTGTGGTGAAAACAAAATCAGCTTTTGTCTTTTTCAATAACGTACGTACTTTGAAAAAAGCCATCGAATTCCTGTAAAAGTAAAGAATCCTCCCAGCATCACTTCCAACAGCACGTATTTTCACATACTCGTAAGGGAAATCAGCGTATATTCTTGATTCTGCACCTCTCCCAACTCCAACGAATATAGCGTCTAAGGGTACCATTTTCTCCATTTCTTGGGCTACTGCCAATGCCGGATAGATGTGGCCACCGGTAACTCCCGCGGCAAAAACGCCTTTAATCTTTTTGCGAGTAAGCAATGTTTATCACCACCCCAAGTCCTCCCATTAGGGAAACTATTGAACTACCACCATAACTTACAAAAGGAAGAGTGACTCCTGTAACAGGCAGTATCCCCAATGACACTCCAGCGTTAAGCAGTATTTGAAATGCTATGAGAAAGCCGTAACCCGTTATGTAAACTTTGGCAAACATGTCATCCAATTTCAGTGCCACATGGATTATTTCCCGCACGAGAAGATAATATAAGAATAGAAGTATGGATATTCCCAGCAACCCAAACTCTTCACCAAAAGTCGCGAATATGAAATCACTGAATTGAACAGGCATGTAGAATTTGTAAATTCCCCCTCCTGGCCCCCTTCCTATAAGTCCGCCATGGCTTATTGCAGAAAGTGCCATCGAAGACTGATAGCCGGCATGACCGGTGGTAAGAAATGTCAAAAAAGACGCCAATCGATCCTTTTGATAAACATGCAACAATCCCGACTCGTAAGCACCTAAAACGATAAATACACCAATTCCAAACATTGAAAGTACATGATAAAGTCTTGCCCCTGCTATGTAAAGCACCGTCAACGTTAACAACAGCAAAAAAATTGTCGTGCTGAGATCTGGCTCAAAAAAAACGAGGAGATATATGGGGCTTAATTTTATCAAAGGTTCGAGAACCCCTCCAACAAAGGTGCGTATACCTTTTCTTTTCCTTTGAACGTATGAAGCAAGGTAAATGAGTAAAAATATCTTGGCGAACTCCGAGCTTTGAAAAGAAAAAAAACCTATCGATATCCATCTGTAAGATCCCATCACGTCGTGTGAAAAGAAAACGGTTACGAGTAAAAAGATCGTGATCAAATAGTAAATACCCGTGTACGATTCATGCTTTTTGTAGTCAAACAGAGCAGTGAACAACATCAAAATGGACCCGACGATTATGGCAGAAATTTGACGCTTAAAATAATAATCTGGTGGAGGGAAGGGATACTTGTACGCCGCTATGTAACTTGCACTGTACAAAGCCACTAGCCCTATTACCATAATGACAGAAAGGAAAACGAGGATCTTAGCAACACTTTTTTGCATTTAACACGATCCTTTTGAACGCTTCTCCACGCTCTTTGTAGTTTTTAAACATATCAAACGATGTGGCCGCGGGGCTGAAAAGGATAACATCTCCTCTTTTTGCAACGCTTTTCGCCACTTCTATCGCTTCTTCCAAAGAAGCCACATACGCATGAGGAAAGTTTTCCAACGATCCGTTCATCATTGGTATCATTCCACCCATAACGATCGCAAATTTTGATTTTTTCTTCACGGTATCTACCAATTTTGTGTACTCCATTTCTTTCGGTCTTCCCCCAATTATAACAATTGAGTTGTTGAAATTGTTAAGAGCGGCCAGCGTTGATTCGGAAGTTGTCGACTTGGAATCGTTTATGTACACCACGCCATCTATTTCGGCCACATTCTCTTGCCTATGAGGAAGTGGAATGAAAGTTTTTATTCCCTTACTTATGAATTTCTCCTTCACACCCAAAAAAGTACATATTACAGCGGCAAACGCGGCGTTGTAAACGTTATGAATCCCAAAAAGCTCAGAATCTTTTGTAGAATACAATTGACCGTTTACCCAGAACGCCTCTTCATCTAAATCTATACAAACATCTCCCAAATTCGTTGAGACCGTTACGCCATCACTTGGGGGAATCAACTCGCTATCCGTATTGTAAAGAAAAACATCACTGTTTGAGAGACGCATTTTGGCTGATACGTATTCTTTCATATCCCTGTGCCAATCCAAGTGGTTTGGTGAGATGTTCAAAACCGTTCCAATGTAAGGATGAAAATTTTCCACCCCCATAAGTTGAAAACTACTTACTTCCAAAAGTGCCACAGGTTCATTGTCATATTCGATAGAAGGTATCCCTATGTTACCACCGGTAAAGTGTTCGATATTTGCAATCTTTAATATGTGATCTATTAGAGAAGTTGTCGTGGTTTTTCCATTTGAACCTGTTATGGCAATTGTTTTCGCGTTTCTAATGGATTGCCTCCACGAAAATTCCAATTCCCCCATCACATCTGCTCCATGCAGACGTGCCATTCTAAGCACATCACAATCCGGTCTTACAGATGGGCTGTAAATCACAATGTCAGCCTTTGCAGCCCTTGGGGTGTTTCCGTTTTCTTCGTAATCTACCCCAAGTTTTGAGAGTTCTTCTTTATCTTCAAAAGACAGCCCCTTTTTATCAGAGACGAAAACCTCACCAATTTCATGATCCAATATGAATTTCATTATAGCCTTGGTGCTAATCCCAAATCCTATCAATGAAATGCGCATAACATTACTCCAATCATTCCTCCTACAAACACGAGATCGAATATCCAAAAAGAGACGGTAACTCTTAACTCACTCTGCCCTTTGCACTCGTAATGATGATGTATCGGCGCCATTTTGAAAACGCGCCTTTTGAACACTTTAAAACTTCCTACTTGAATGATATCACTCAACGCTTCTACAACGAAAATTGGAAAAAGGAGGACGATCCACAATTCGTATCCGTACAAAACACCAAGCGTGGCTACATATCCTCCAAGAGCCAAAGATCCAACGTCTCCCATGAAGACTTTAGCAGGTTTCACGTTGTAGAAAAGAAATGCCAAAATGGCCCCCAAACTTGTAAAAGTTAAAGCCACTGGAAGTCCTTTTACAAGGGAAAACATTATCAGCCCGATCGCACTTATCATGTAAACGCCACCAGCAAGACCATCCAAACCGTCAGTCAAATTAGACGCATTTGTCATTCCAGTAAGAAAAGCCACGGCTAAGATAGGGTAGAACCATCCCAAATCCCATTTGCCAAGCAAAGGAATAACCGTGTAAGTGTGAGGGTTAAGTTGTTCAACAGCGATGTAGACAAAGGTTGAAATGGCAAGCTGAAGTACGATCTTTTGCCATGGTTTTAACCCTTCTGATCTTTCTTTTAACACCTTGATCACGCCATCCAAAAATCCAACCGCTGAAAAGGCAAGCGTTGAAAGCGCCAAAAGGATATTTTGGGGCGTTTTATCAAAAACAAAGGCAACAATTACAGCGATTGGAACGAATACAAGACCCGCCATGGTGGGAGTCCCTTCTTTGTAATTATGCATATCAGGACCCTCAGTACGAATGTGTTGTACCATACCACGTCGTTTGGCTAAATGAATGAAGGCAAAGAGAATCCCAAATGTAAAGATAAAGGAAAATGATGTTTCAAAGAGCTCAACCATTTAAAGCCTCCCTTATCTCTCTCACAACTTTTTCCATTTTATAAGCTCTTGAGCCTTTAACAATCACGATGTCATTTGGCTTGACTTCCTTTGTAATTTCTTCAATTGAATACGGCCGTCCAAAAGGGTAAAACTTTTCTCCAACCGTGAAAACATCTTTCGGATGAAACCGTTTGAAGATATTCATGAGTTTTTCATCCAAATCTTCTATTTCAATTTCTTTCATGGGTGCCAAAACCCACATCACGTCTCTTCCTCTTAAATCAAATGCCGTTTTTGCGGCATTTTCCAATGATTCCAAGTTGGCATTATAGGTATCGTCAACGAGGATGAAATTCTTGATACGCTTGAAACACATTCTATTCTGTGAAAGAGAAAGTTCTCCCAATTCCTTTGGAGTCCATCTCAACCCTAATTCATCCATTACGTTAAGTGCCAACTCCAAATCTTTTATCTGCCCTTTTCCCCATATACCTTTCAGTTTCGCTTCGTTTTCCTCTATTTTTACGATCGTGTTGAGTCCTTCGTACTTAACTTTGCAAACATGCTTCCCAAAGATCTTCCCTTTGCTTTTTATTCTTTTCTTCACCCTTTCATCACCATCGTAAATGACGAATCCTTTCGTGTATTTGGAAATGGATGATTTTTCTCTCACAACATCCATGAAAGCCGAGTGGGAGCTTCCTATGGAAGTTATGACGGAAAGATCTGGCTCAAATATTTTTGCAACCCCTTCAACATCTCCCCGAAATCGTGCACCAATTTCTATTACGCAATATTCAGGGTTTTCAGGGCCGTTTAAAATCGAAAGAGATATGCCGACATCCGTGTTAAAATTTCCAATCGTTTTGCACACACGTCCATGATTCTCTAAAAGGGAAGCTATCACGTTCTTGGTAGTTGTTTTGCCGTTTGAACCTGTGATCGCAATTCTGAAAGAATTTTTCACCTTCCATGCGGCAAGGTTCATCAAAGATGTGCGAACATCTTCTACCATTATGTGAGAAGAGCCTTTTATTTCACATTTCACAACGGCAAATCCACCTGCTTTGTAAACTTTGCAAACGAAATTATGGCCATCTGTTTTCTCACCTTTCAAGGCAAAAAAAAGTGCGTTCTTCTGGCATTTTCTCGAATCAGAGCAAAAAAAAGACACTTCAGCATCGTCTCCCGTTAATTTCCCGCCGAGTATTTGAGAAATTTCAGAGAGTTTCAAATTTTCCCATCTCCTTCAATACCTTAAAAGCCACTTTTTTATCGTTGAAAGGAACCTCGTAATCATCAAAGATCTGGGTCTTTTCGTGTCCTTTTCCAGCCATAACGACCCTGTCTCCTGGTTTCCAGTTTTTCAATGCCTCTTCAATGGCCTTCCTTCTGTCTGGAATAACTCGCAACTTATCTTTTTGCGATATTCCAGAGGCAACTTCGTTGATTATGGCCATTGGATTTTCGCTCCTTGGATTGTCGTTGGTTAAAAATATCAAATCCGCGTAATTTTGCGCCACCTTTCCCATTAACGGTCGTTTTCCATGATCCGCTTCTCCAGCGGCTCCAAAAACCAATATCAATCTTTTTTGAGTAAGATTTTTTATGGTTTTAAGAGATTCTTCTAAAGCACCGGGAGCGTGTGCAAAATCAACGTAAAAGTCATATCCATTTCCGTGGTATCTTTCCATTCTTCCTTCAACGCCATTGAATTCCTTAGCGGCCTTTTCAATTGAATTCCAATCCATTCCGAAAGAAGAGGCAGCCAGTATTGAAGCCGTCATGTTTTCAGCCATGAACCTCCCTATTACTGGTGAGAAAAAATCGTGAGTTTTTCCATCAACGTTTAATGTGAACGTAATTCCCTCATCGCTTTCACCGGTTACTTTTAACATGACATCTCCATGTTCTCCAAAGGTTATCGCTTTCAATCCCCGCTCCCGAGCTTCTTTTATGTATCGTTTTGCCCATTTACCCGCATTGAGGTTTACAAACACAGCTCCATTGGTTTTAACAAGATCCAGAAGATGAACCTTTGCCAAAAAATAGTTTTCAAAGTTCATGTGTGTATCAAAGTGATCACGCGTCAAATTCAGGAAAGCGACTCGATCGAATTGAAATCCGTCAAGTCGTTTCATGCTTAGTCCTTGAGACGAAGCTTCTATGGCGGCAAAATTTGCCCCTTCATTCAGGGCTCTCTTCAAAAGTTTGGCCGTGTACAACGAAGACTGTGTTGTGTGCTCTGAAGGCTCTTCGAAAGCTGGAGTTGAATTCAAAACTGTGGACGTCAACGCACATTTCTGGTCAACACTCTCGATTATCTTTTTGAAAAAAAACACAGCAGTTGTTTTTCCCTTTGTACCAGTTACCGAAAAAGTTTTTAATTTTTCGTAAGCTCGACCGTAAAATTCGTAAGAGATAAGAGAAAGCGCAAGACGGGAATCTTTAACGATGGCAAAAGGTTTTTTTGTTTTTATCGGGTTTTGGCAAACAAGGGCGGCTGCCTTTATCTTTGAAGCGACAGAGTGAGAATCAAAGAGAGCACCTTTTATGCAAATAAACAAAGAAGACTCAGTTGATTCTCTTGAATCTTGGGATACATCTTCTATTTCTGGATCGTATGGTAAAGAACGGTCTGCCACCAGACCGTTCTTTGTAAGAAATTCAATTACTTTAGAGAATCTCACTTTTTTATCGAATAAAAAGCGTTGATTCCCTTGTAAATTGCGAGGTCTCCAAGTTCTTCTTCAATTCTGAGAAGCTGGTTGTATTTTGCAATTCTCTCGCTTCTTGAAAGAGAGCCCGTTTTGATCAAACCGGTGTTCATTCCTACCGCAAGATCGGCTATGAACGTGTCCTCTGTTTCACCGGATCTGTGAGAAACTACACAGGTAAATCCGTGTGTTTTTGCGTATTCCATGGTGTCAAGCGTCTCTGTAACAGTTCCGATCTGATTCAATTTTATGAGTATCGAGTTGGAGGCTTTCAATTCCACGCCTTTTTTGAGTCTGTTGATATTTGTAACGTAATTATCGTCACCAATAATTTGGATTTTATTTCCAAGGTCTTTTGTGATTTTCACAAAGCCGTCCCAATCTTCCTCGTAAAATGGATCTTCTATCGAAATGATCGGATACTCGTTAACGATCTTCTTGTAGAAATCCAAAAGCTCGTCTGTCGTTATGTATTCTCCACCGAAGTGGTATTTCCCTTTTTCCTCGTCGTAGAAAGAATCAGGTGCGCTGTCAATAGCCACGTATATATCTTTACCAGCTTTATATCCAGCTTTTTCTATGGCTTCGACTATAACTTCTATTGCCTCTTCGTTAGTGGAAAGTCTTGGAGCAAAGCCTCCCTCGTCCCCAACAGAAGTAGCCATACCTTTGTCTTTAAGAATACCTTTGAGTGTGTGAAATGTCTCAGCTGCATATCTCAGTGCTTCTTTGAAATTTGGAGCGCCTGCGGGAACGATCATGAATTCTTGAATATCGAGTCCACTATCCGCATGTTTTCCGCCATTCACAACGTTCATCATCGGGACTGGAATGGTCTTGGCATTTGTTCCGCCGATGTACCTGTAGAGATCCATGCCCATGTAAGTGGCCACTGCTCTCATAACTGCCATGGAAACACTGAGAATGGCATTGGCACCAAGTTTGGTTTTATTCGGCGTTCCATCAAGATCGATCATCACTTTGTCTATGTAAGCTTGATCGAATGCGTTCAAACCGGCGATTTTGGGAGCTATTTCGTTGTTCACATTAGAAACTGCTTTCTCAACCCCTTTTCCACCATAACGCTTCCCGCCGTCTCTGAGTTCAAGCGCCTCGTTTTTGCCAGTAGATGCACCTGATGGGACTATGGCTCTTCCGACAGTGCCATCTTCAAGTAAGACTTCGGTTTCAACCGTGGGGTTCCCTCTCGAGTCTAAAACTTCTCTCGATCTAACATCAATTACTTCAACTTGCATTTGCATTGCCTCCTTTTTTCAATATGAAGCTTTTGAAAATTATATCACGATTTTTCCTCCATGATTTTCTTGATTTTTTCGGCAACGTTACTCTTCTTTCCGGGCACGCATAAATCGTAAGGAGCACCCTTTTCAACTATTGCGTGTGCATACGCTGAACATCCAGGATATCCACACATTCCACAATTTGCACCCGGCAACACTTCAACGATCTTTTCAACACGGGGATCTTCCTTCACCTCAAATTTCTTTGCCGCTAAAGAAAGTCCCAATCCCGCGATAAATCCCATTGCTCCCAACAAAACGATCGAATAGACAAATATCTGCATATCCATCACACCTTTATCATTCCTGTAAACGCCATGAAACTCATAGACAAGATAAACGCCGTTATGAACGCCGCCGGCATACCTTCAAATGCCTTTGGCAATTCTTCTACATCAAGCTTAACCCTTAAAGAAGAGAACAAAATGAGGGCCATTGAATATCCCAACGCCGATCCAACGGAATTGAATATGGTCTCCATGAGTGTGAAGTTGTGTTGAACGTTTATAAGTGCCAATCCAAGAATAGCACAATTTGTCGTGATCAACGGAAGGTATATTCCAAGCGCACTGTACAAGGCTGGATTAACTTTCTTTATGAATATCTCTATTAGTTGAACAAGTGCCGCAATGACGAGAATGAAAACGAGCGTTTGAAGAAATTCTATGTGCCACATGACTAACAAGAGGTTCAAAAACCACGCGACAATTCCGGCTACAAGCATTACGAATATAACCCCCATCGACATGCCGACGGCCGTATCCATGCTCTTTGAAACCCCAAAAAATGGACACAAGCCCAAAAATCTTGACAAGAGGAAGTTATTCACGAACATCGCCGCAAGAAGCAATGCGAAAAGTTTGGCAGCATCCATTCAACTCACCCCTTTACCTTTTTGGTTTTCCTAACGTTGGCAATGTGTTTAAAGAGTGCCATGTAAAATCCTATGACCAGGAACGCACCCGGCGGAAGCATCATGACGAACATTCCATAAGTTTTTGGCCAAATTCTGATGCCAAATATCGTTCCTATGGAAAGTAGTTCACGAGTTATTCCTAACAGAAGTATCGCACCTGTAAATCCAAGCCCCATTCCAACCCCGTCGAGAAAAGATTTCCAGATTCCATTTTTCGAGGCAAAGGCTTCAGCACGCCCCATTATTATACAGTTAACCACGATAAGTGGTATGTACAAGCCAAGATTTGTCCAAAGCTGATAGGTATATCCATGCATGAGCAAATTCACAACTGTAACAAAGGAGGCTATCACGGAAATGTAAGCTGGAATCCTTATCACATCTGGTATCAGTTTTCTTATCAAAGAGATAAAAACGTTCGAAAGCACTAACACACCAGTCGTTGCTAGCCCCATTCCCAAAGCGTTTTCGGCATTTGTGGACGTTGCCAATGTGGGGCATAATCCTAAAACTTGGGAAAAAGTTGGATTTTGTCGTATGAGCCCAGCCGTGAAGACACTTAAATTTGAGATTTTAGACTTATCGTTATCCATCATTTGGCCTCCTTTTCAAGGAATGCGTACATAGCGTTGAGTGTGCTGACAACCGCACGAGGAGTGATGGTTGCCCCAGTCATCACATCGCTTGTGACCACAACGCCTTTTGACCTGTAAAAGGTCAATTTAGAAAGGTAATCGTTTGGAAGTGGATAAAGATTGGCATCCTTGTTAACCTTTAATCCATTTTCGAATCCCAAATTAGGTATAGAGTAAAAACGCTTTCTGACTTTTGGATCGTTTATCTCGGCACCCAGACCAGGAGTTTCGTTGGAATAATCTATAACCCGTATGGCATTTTCGTAAAAACCACCATCTTTTTTCACAAAAGCCGCTACCGTGATAACTCTTCCACCGAATCCTATTCCGTAACCGACGAGGACGTAGGCGTTTTTACCACTTGTCGTGGTGAATTTGTATGCTGGAGAGAGAACATATCCTTTGAACTTATCATTTTCATACAAGATGCCAGACGGATCTGATTTCCACACCTTTAGATTAAGTTGTTCAAGAGACTTGGGTATTTCATTTTCTTTTATTAAAAGTTTACCAGTATTTGGATCCGTAAGGACACTTTTGATCGCGGAAAGCTTCGCATTGAGATCTGATTTGGCAATAGGCTCCTTCGTGAGAAGATAGACAGCACTGAGTGCCACTGCGATCACGATCATCAATGTTGTCAGTATCAAGGCCGTCTTAAAGTGTTTAAGCATTTTTGCCCACCTCCCCAAAAACTCTTGGCTTTGTAACTCGATCTATAAAAGGCACAAGAGCGTTCATGAGCAATATAGCGAAATTAACTCCTTCTGGATAAGCACCTACATATCGTATTAAAACGGTAAGAGCTCCACAACCTATTCCAAATATCCATTTCCCCTTTGAGCTTATTGGGCTTGTAACAGGATCGGTTGCCATGTACAACGCACCAAGCATCAGTCCTCCCAGAAGGATCGAAGTCGTTGGATCAGGGTATGTTCCAGGGCTGACAAACCAAAAAATGGCTGACATACCAAAAGTGGTGCCTATATACGCGACCGGTATTTCAAAAGAGACAATTCCTCTCCACCAAAGGTAAACAAAGCCTACGATCAGTGCGAGAGCGCTCATTTCACCAGCAGATCCTGGAATATTTCCTATAAAAGAATTGAACATCAAATTCGGAAAATCCTTAGATACTGCCGCAACTCCGTGCATTTTTATCTCACCAAGTGGAGTTGCAGTTGTTTGAAGATGATAAGCAGCCTGAGAAAAATTGAACCAATTTGTCTTTGGCCAAGCTGTCATGGCAGCAGGAAATGATATGTACATGAAAACCCTTCCCACCAAAGCTGGGTTGAAAGAGTTATTTCCTATTCCCCCCCAAACTTCTTTACCCACTATAATTGCAACAAAAACTCCCGTCGCCATCATCCACCAAGAGATGCCGGCTGGAACGTTGAGTGCGAGTAGCAATCCCGTTACGGCTGCGGAAAAATCTGGAACGAATTCCTTCTTCTTTCTCATAACACGCATGATGAAAAATTCTATAGCCTCGGCAAGGACCATCGAACCGATTTCGAGAAGCAGCATGTACCATCCCCACATGAAAACGGCCAATACGCTTGCCGGTGCAAGGGCGATCAAGACATCGATCATTATTTTCTTAGCAGAAATACGATCGTGTATGTGTGGTGCCGGAGCAACTGTTAATTTCACATTCATCACCTCTTGAGAGCTCTAAGTACGGTCTTGGCCGTTTTAAAAGCTTTTATGTGATTTATATTGGATGGGCAAACGTAAGAACATGAACCACACTCTATACAATCCATCAGATGATAGTCCGACATTTCGTTGAATCTCTTCTTTTTGAACAACTTGTAAAGCAAATATGGCTCAAGATTCATAGGACAGGCTTCCACACATCTTCCGCACCTGATGCAATTCATTTCAGTTCCTTTTTTCACAATCTCATCTGTTAAAACACTTACACCGGAGGTCCCTTTCATTATTCCAATATTGATATCGTCCAATGCTATTCCCATCATCGGTCCACCCAAGACGGTGCGAGATGCTTCTTCCCTAACTTTTGCAAGTGTGAGAAGCTGCGATATGGGGGTTCCAACTCTGGCAAGAAGGTTTTTAGGGTTCTTCACACCTTCACCTGTTACGCTCACTCCTCGTTCTATCAAAGGCTCGCCAAGTTCGAGTGCTCTGTACATTGCCCTTGCAGTTGAGACGTTTTGAACCACAACCCCAACATCCATTGGAAGCCCACCTGATGGAACCGTGCGTTTGGTCACAGCGTATATCAAATGTTTTTCAGAACCTTGTGGGTACTTCGTCGGAAGCTTTACAACTTCAACACCCACTGGAGAAGCTACACGTTTCATCGAATCTATTGCCAAAGGTTTGTTTTCTTCTATGGCTATGTAGATATTTTTAACTTCAAGTGCTTTTGAAAAAGCAAGTGCGCCTTTGACTATTTCTTCAGGAAACTCTATCATCATCCTATCATCAATCGTCAAGTATGGTTCACATTCAGCCCCGTTGAGTATCAAAATATCTACTTTCTTGGACGGCGAAAGTTTCACATGGGTTGGAAAAGTTGCGCCCCCCATTCCGACAAGTCCAGCTTCTTGAGCACGCTTCACAATCTCCTCTTTACTGAACTGAGTATACGGTTTTGCAGGTTCAAGTTTTACCCATTCATCTTCAGACATTCTCTCAATTACGATTACATCTGCTGGTCTTGAAGTAACTGGATGCTTTTGCTTTTTTATCTCCACAACACGTCCCGTGACCGGAGAATGTAAAGGAACGGAGACGAATCCATCAGCTTCGGCTATTCTTTGCCCTGTTTTTACTTCCGCACCAACTTCTACAATTGGCTTTGGAGGCTTTCCTATGTTCTGGGCAAGAAAAAGATAAACTTTTTGGGGAACTGGAACTTTTTCGATTGAGGATTCTCTTCCCAATTTTTTAGTTGGAGGATGAATCCCTCCTTTGAAAGTCCACACGTGCAAATCACTCACCTCTTTACATCATGAAATATTTTAATCTTTTTTTAATTTCTTCAATGTGTTTACGCTGAGACTCATATCCTTCTCTTTTCATGAGTGCGTATGTGTTAAGTTTCCCTAATTCTACCCCTGGCTGATCAAAAGGATTTACACCATAAAGATATCCAACGGCGGTTACAAGAGATTCATAATAAGTGAAGAATTCTCCAACTTCTCCCGCATCAATTTTCTCGAATGTGATCGTCAAATTCGGTCTACCTTTTTCTACCAATGCCAAAGCCGTTGCCTCTTGCTCGGTGTTTATCAATTTTGACATTTCTTTTCCTCCGAGGTAAACGAATTCTTTTTTATCTTCGTGAACTTTTGGAATTCTCACATTCCTTCTAAATCCCTTCACTTTAAGAAAAGTTATTACTTTGTCATTAGGACCTTCCATGTACAATTGAACTTGAGAATGCTGATCAATAGTACCAAGTGCTTTTACAGGCGTTTGACCAGCGTTGATCACTTCGCCAGTAAGATCCTTTTCTTTTCCTAAAGATTCTGCCCAAAGCTGTCTATACCAATCGGCAAGTGTGTAAAGGGCATTAGAATATGGCATCATGACGGATATGCGTTTTCCTTTTTTGGAATATAGATAATGTATGGCGGCATTGAAAAGAACAGGATTTTTAAGTGTATCCTCTTGTGAGATGAAGTCAGATACAGATCTTTTCGCACCATCGATCATAGCTTTTATATCCACACCAACTACTGCCGAAGCGAGTAAACCCACAGGGGTCAAAACGCTAAATCTTCCTCCCACATTAGGGGGTATGTTAAAGGTGGGTATCTCCTCGTCTATCGATACTTTACGCAAGACACCTTCGTTCGGATCGGTTGTGAATACGAGATGAGCTTTCGGATCCAAGCCCCGCGATTCGAGAAGGCCTCTTATCACCAAGTAGTTCGCCATTGTTTCAGCAGTGGAACCTGATTTGCTTATGACGTTGAACACACTTTTAGAAGGATCTATTAAATCCGTGAGGGAGGCAACGTGTTCTGGATCTACATTATCCATGACAAAAAGCCGAGGATGATTGTGACGTGCTTCACGATCCAAGGAGTTCCAGGCCGGGTGTAAAAGGGCCATTTGAATGGCTCGTATTCCCAATGCAGATCCTCCTATGCCAATGGTTACAAAATTTTCAAACTCGCCATATCTCTTGGCAGCTTTCATCACTTTGTCTATCTCATCTGAATTCCCCAAGGCTTTGATAAAACCAGGAGGGCTTTGTCTGAAAGACTCTAAAAAACTGTGGAGTTTTCCAGAAACATACTTCACCTCATCGATGGAAACGCCATCACTTACATTTCCATCCAAAGCGTTCGTAAAATCAAAATTCAAACTCACCATCTCCAGTTAATAAGTTATAACGCTTCTAACTTCATACTCTTTCAATTTTTTTCTTGGTTCCAGGAAAGACAGTTCTCCCAGAAAAACCATACCAGAAACTATTCCTCCAAGTTTCTCGACTAAATGCGACATGGCAAGCGCTGTACCACCTGTTGCAAGAATATCGTCTGTAACAACTACACGGTTGTCTGGTTCCACAGCATCAACGTGCATTTCTATCTTTTCTTTTGCATATTCGAGATAGTACTCCTCGCTAATGGTAAAGTAAGGAAGTTTTCCTGGCTTTCTGATGGGAACAAATCCAACACCAAGCTTGTATGCCACGGAAGAAGCAAATATAAACCCTCTTGCCTCAGCTGCCACAATTACATCTGGTTTGAATTCAGCCACTAATTCTGACATTTTATCAACTGCAAACGAAAAGGCCTTTGGTTCTTTTAGAAGGGGAGTTATGTCTTTAAAAACCACGCCCTCTGTTGGGAAATCTGGTATATCCCTTATGTAAGATTTCAAATTCATACTTTTAGCACTCCTTCACGTTGAGTTATCAATTTCTATCTTTACAACCAGCAATATCATAACACAAATTTGGAACACGCATTCTACAACTGCAAGGCATCTCTTAGAAATTCCATATCCTCAGCAAGCTTTTCATCTGCAGTGTTGAGTCCTTTTACTTCGTGCCCAACCTGATAAAGTGGGGGAGGTAATAAGCCATACCTTTCAAAATCGTTTGACTTCACAAATCTTTGAATGTTTCCATCGAATATTATCTTGCCCTTAGACATGATCAAAGCCCTGTCAGCATTTCGAAGTGCAAATTCGACAGAATGCGTTACCACAATAATGGTCTTTCCGGTTTTTTTGAGGCTTTCCAACATCTTGGTGAAATTCTTCACACTCACCGGATCTAAACCTGAAGTCGGTTCATCTAAAATAATGTATTGTGGTTCGCAAGCAATCACAGATGCTATGGCGACTTTACGTTTTTCTCCACCCGACAGAGTAAATGGTGATTTCACAAGTACATCCGTCGAAAGGCCAACCATGTTCAAAGATTTAAGGATGGTGTTGTTCAATTTAACTCCTTCAAATCCGAAATTTTTAGGTCCAAACGCTATTTCCTTATAAACATTTTCCTCAAAAAATTGATGCTCTGGATACTGAAAAACCAATCCAATTTTTCTCCTTATTTCGAAGATAGAATCATCGTTCTTTGTAGTTGATGCACTATCTATTAAAATCGTTCCCTTCGTTGGTTTGAGGACTCCATTTATGAGCTGGATAAGTGTTGACTTTCCAGACCCGGTTTTTCCAAGAATGGTAACAAATTCCCCGTTTGAAATGGTCAAAGTAACATCATCAAGTGCCTTTTTCTCAAAAGGCGTATGAGGTTCATATGTGTAGTCCACTTCCTTGATTTCTATCGGCAAAGTTTTCTCAACCTTTCGCTTAATTCCTTCGGCTTCATGAAATGTTCTATAAAACCGTGACGATATAATCTCGATTGAAATTCTATGAAATTGGACGTTCCAAACTCTTCTTTCACCTTTTCCATGATCTCCATTGGCTTGCCATCAAACACAACTTCTCCCTTTCTCAAATAGACGACTCTCTGGGCCACGACTATTTCATCCAGAATGTGTGTTGAGAACATAAGAGTCTTCCCTATTTCGTTCATATCGATCATGACAGCTAATATTCTATCACGTCCAACGGGATCCACCATTGAAGTTGGCTCATCCATAATCACGTATTTTGGTTCCATGGCGAGAACGGATGCGACACAAAGAAGCTGCTTTTGTCCACCAGACAAATGATATGGTTCTATTTTTTTTAGATTCTCCATATCCACAAATTTTAAAACTTCATCGACTCTCTTAACCATCTCAGATCTTGAAATTCCTATATTCTCCATACCAAATGCTATGTCTTCCTCAACAGTTGTTCCGACAATTTGACTTTCAGGGTTTTGGAAGATCATTCCCACTCTTTTACGGACTTCCCATAACTTGTCTTCCTCATCAGTTCTCATTCCATCTACAGAAACGTATCCGCTACTTGGTGTAAGAAGACCATTCATCATTCGAAAAAGAGAAGTTTTACCTGATCCATTCAATCCGAGAAACGCGATCGACTCACCTTCTGATATTTTCAAATTGATGTTATTTAAAGCGGTATCTTCGCCATATTTAAAACTCACATTTTTAAATTCGATCATAACTCTTTCCTCGAAATGTAAATTCTCACTCCCCCGCTCTTGACGCCTGTCTTGACATTTCCAAAGATGTTCTTCATTTCCCTTTCAACGGTTTTTCCTGCCTTGTTGTGAAATCCAACGCAAATTAGTTTTCCATCCATTTTAAGATGACTCAAAGCTTCTTTGATGAGATTTCCCCAGATTTCCTTTCCGGCAGAAATAGGAGGATTAAATGCTATCGCATCAAAAAGCTTCTCGTTCCACGAAGAAAAACCTTCTCCACTTTTGATGGTAACGTTTACATTATTGTCTTTTGCGTTTATCTTGGCATAGCGTACCGCTCTTTCGTTGATATCACTCATGAAAACGTTAAGTTCAGGTCTCGTTGCCTTCAAAGCAATGCCTATCAACCCGTAACCACACCCAAGATCCAAAATGTTTCCATGTACTCCTGGGAAATATTTTAGCAAGACCAAAGATGCTCGATCGGGTTTTCCAAAAGAAAAAACGCCACTTACGGTTTTAAAGGTGATTTTCACACCATTGATTTTCATCTCAAAATCCTTTTCCACAATTTTGCTTGTTGGCTTTTCAGAAAAGTAGTGTTCACTCATGATTTGTACCACCAAACTTACAAATATCGCTTAAGGGGCATTTCCCACAAAGTGGCTTGGCCTTGCAATGGGCTTTGGAGTGTTGAACTACAAGAGCATGAAATTCTCCAAGAACACTCGATTTATTTTCAAGTGCTTCAACGAATCTGATCTTTTCACTTTCTTTCAAAAGGTATGATGGGTAACCCAATCTCGAAAAAAAACGTTTGGTATAAGCGTCAACTATCAGAACTGGGCGATTGAATATGTACAGCAACAAAGAATCCGCGGTTTCCTTTCCAATGCCGTTTACAGATAACAAAGCTTTACGAAGGGAAAATGTATCAAGTTTTTCCATTTCTTTGAAATCAAAGGAGAATTGTTCGAAGAATTTCAAAAAATTTCTCAACCGATCGG
>CAYYEU010000010.1:0-25108 GCA_964470975.1 uncultured Mesoaciditoga sp.
ATCCTACCAAGATCGTGTTTGGAAATGATAAAATATCCAAACTTGGTGGAGAAGTAAAAAAAATTGCGAGTAAAATTTTATTGGTTTATGGAAGAGGAAGCATAAAAAACAATGGTGTGTACGACAAGGTAACCAATTCACTGAAGCGCTCAAACGTGGATTGGGTGGAACTTTCAGGGGTGAAACCGAATCCTATTTTGAGTAAAGTTTACGAAGGAATAGAACTTGCAAAAAGGGAGAATGTTGAGGCCGTTGTTGCAGTTGGGGGTGGAAGCGTAATCGACACTTCCAAAACGATCGCGGCGGGTTGCTATTACAAAGGGGATATTTGGGACGCTTTTGTTGGTAAGTATAAAGTCAAGAAATCCCTTCCTATTTTCGTCGTTCTTACAATATCGGCAACAGGTTCTGAGATGAATGGTGGTGCGGTGATAACTAACGAAAAAACGAGACAGAAGTATTCTTTTTGGACTGTTGCAAGTTATCCCAGAGTTTCGATACTCGATCCATCCGTTCAATTTTCTCTTCCTCAAATTCAAACGGCTAATGGCGCAGCAGATGCCATTGCTCACGTTTTGGAGCTTTATTTTGATGGTACTTCTAACACTCTTATATTAGATGAAATTTCTGAAGGCATTATCAGAACCATCATAAATTCGACGGAGACTCTTTTAAGAAATCCAACCGATTACGATGCGAGAGCTAATTTAGTCTGGAGTGCAACCCTTGCTCTTAACGGAATTAATGGAACTGGAAGAAGTGGAGGAGATTGGGCCAGTCATGCCATAGAGCATTCTTTAAGCGCTATCTGCGATATAGCGCATGGTTCTGGACTTGCCATTGTTCTTCCTGCTTGGATGGAATACGTTCACAATGAAGATGTAAGAAAATTCGCAAGATTTTCGAGGAAGATTTTTGATATCAACGAAGTAAACGATGAAAAGGCAGCCCTTAAAGGGATTGAAAGCTTGAAGAGATGGTATAAAAATATAGGATTGCCAGTTACGTTAGAGGATGCAAGCATTCCATCTGAAGAAATAGAAAAAGTTGTGGAGAATGCTTCAATGAGAACACCATTTGGGAGGCTCAAGAGACTTGAGACGAACGACGTAAGGAAAATATTAAAACTTTGTATGTAAAAGGATGGTAATTTGAAATATGTAGGGGCTGTTCACAAATAGCCTCTATTTCTTTTCTTGAGGTTTAAAGCCTGTAAGTTTCACAAATATCTCTTCAAGAGAAGGCTTCAAAGTGTTGACGGATTTAATTGGAAGCCTCGTTCTTGAAATTTCATCCATAATTTCCATCACTACGCCCTTCGAAGATGACGAAATTTCTATCGACTTTATGTTCTTTTTGACTTTCTTTATGGTCTTCATTTTTTTAAAAGTTTCATAGCCTAAACTTGCAAGTGCCCCGTTTTCAAATTCAAGCGTTATCTTCTTTTCTTCATCTTCAAAACGTGATTTGAGATCTTCTAAAGTACCATTTGCCACAATTTCGCCGGAGTTCATAATTGCTATTCTATTTGCCAGATCTTCTACCAATTCCATAATATGAGTCGTGAAAAATACTGTAACGCCTTTATCTTTAACGTGTCTAATGGTACTTTTTATTATCAAAGATGTCTGTGGATCAAGGGCAAGTGTTGGCTCATCCATGAATATGATATCTGGTGAGTGCATAAGAGCACGTATGACGTTGATCCTTTGTTTCATCCCTGTTGAAAAAGTTTTTAGGAGTTTATTCCTCCATTCCCACATTCCAACGAGTTTTAAGAGTTCTTCGGCTCTTATCTTTGCAACGTGTTTTGGGATGTGATATAAGCCGGCAAAAAAAACGAGATTTTCCATTGCACTGAGTTGATCGTAAAAGATCGTGTTCTCAGAAACAAGACCTAACTGTTTTCTAACGATCTTTCTCTCCCTTAGATCATGACCCATAACCCTTGCGTTGCCGGTTGTAGGGCGTATTAAAGTTGTGAGTATTTTGATCAACGTGGATTTTCCTGCCCCATTTGGACCAATAAGGGCAAAACACTCTCCTTTTTTTACGTTAAAGGATACAGATCTAAGGACTAAAAGGTTTTTGAAACGTTTTGAAACGTTTTCAACTTCTATTGCATTCATGTATCCTACACTCCTCTGCTCGAAGAAGAAGAATTCAAGGACACTTAAAGTGCCCTTGAATTGTCATGGCGGAGGCGCTGGGATTCGAACCCAGAAGGTGCAAAGCACCACCGATTTTCGAGACCGGCCCCTTAGCCGTTCGGGCACGCCTCCAACACCTATAGTTTACGTTCTCGATACACCCAAATTTTATCACTTTTATGGTGTGCCTGGCGGGATTTGAACCCGCAACCTTCGGATCCGGAGTCCAACGCTCTATCCGTTGAGCCACAGGCACACACAAAATTTCTTATCAATAATCAGCTTCTTCTTTAGCTTTTTCAGACTCGACTTTAACAGTTTCCTCTGTTTCGACTGCTTCAACCCTTTCAACGTTCTTGGCAATTTTAGCTTCTGCGGATTCTGTTGCTGCTTCTTTTTCCTCGCTTTTTCCTTCTTTGCCTTCGATATACGCGTCGGCTATTTTTGAGGCTATGAGTTTAATGGCCCTTATGGCATCATCATTGCCTGGTATCACGTAATCAACATCGTCTGGATTACAGTTCGTATCAACTATAGATACAATTGGGATGTTTAAGCGATGTGCTTCTGCCACCGCATTGTATTCACGTTTTGGGTCCACTATAAAAAGTGCGTCAGGTATCTTCTTCATGTCTTTTACACCGTTGAGATACTTTCTGAGTCTTTCAAGTTCTTTCCTTAAATGGTTTGCCTCTTTTATCGGCATCGAGTCGAATTCACTTTTTTCTTCCATTTCTTCCAAGTCGTGAAGTCTCTTTATTCTCCCAGAAATGGTCGAAAAATTGGTAAGAAGACCTCCAACCCATCTTTTGTTAATGTAAAACGCCCCACAACGTTTTGCTTCCTCTTCTATAGTTTGCGCACCTTGATGTTTGGTGCAAACGAAAAGCATACTCTTGTCTTCTTTGCCAAGTCCAAGTACAAATCCGTAAGCTTCTTTCAAGAGATTTACGGTCTTTTGAAGGTCAATGATGTAAATTCCCTTTCTTGCCGTGTAAACGTATGGCTTCATTCTTGGATCCCATCGCTTTGTCTGGTGGCCAAAATGTACTCCAGCCTCCAGAAGTTGCTTCATCTTTATTATATCTTTCACAAAAACACCTCCATATGGTTTTCCCACCACAATCATCCCTTCTTCCGATGACCCTCGGGCACCAACCGGAAGATCAGATCGTGTGCGTTGTCGAGAGGAATTATAACAAAATTAGTTAAGTACGTCAACCTTCAACTGTATTCAAGAAATGTTTTTTTAAATTAAAGTAACTTTTTAAAGCATGTAGTATTACCGTGTTGACTATTTCGGACTCATGTTGTACAATACTATAGCGTTGATTTGTTAAATTGAAAGGAGGCAAGTGATCCGACAGATGCCTACAATAAATCAGTTGATAAGAAAAGGTAGGAGTACGAGCAAGTCCAAGACTAAATCGCCAGCTCTTGGTGGAAACCCACAAAAGAGAGGTGTTTGTGTACGTGTCACCACTCAAACTCCTAAGAAACCTAATTCCGCTTTGCGAAAGATTGCAAGGGTAAGATTAACAAACGGAATTGAAGTGACAACTTACATTCCCGGAATAGGACATAATCTTCAAGAGCATTCCGTAGTTCTTGTGAGAGGTGGAAGAGTCAAAGATCTCCCTGGTGTAAGATACAAGATAATAAGGGGGACTTTAGATGCTGAAGGAGTCGAGGGAAGAAGAAAAGCCAGAAGCAAATACGGCATGAAGCGCCCAAAGAAGAGCGCATGAGTCTCGGAGGTATTGTGATATGAGAAGACGAAAAGCTGAAGTGAGGACTGTTTCTCCTGATCCGGTCTACCATGATGTGCTTGTAACGAAATTCATAAACAAGATCATGTGGGATGGTAAAAAGTCCAAAGCTCAAAAGATTTTTTATGGAGCAATGGATAACATTGCCAAAAAGACAGGTAAGGAACCACTGGAAGTTTTCAAAAAAGCTTTTGAAAACGTTGCACCTGTTTTAGAAGTAAGACCTAAAAGGGTTGGAGGAGCAACTTATCAAGTCCCGATCGAAGTTAAAGAGCCAAGGAGAACATCACTTGGTATTAGATGGATCGTAGGTGCCGCCCGTGCTAAAAAGGGAAAACCAATGAGTCAAAGATTGGCAGAGGAGCTTTTGAGCGCTTACGAGAATGCGGGAGTGGCAGTCAAAAAAAGAGAAGATGTTCAGAAAATGGCGGAGGCTAACAGAGCTTTTGCACACTACAGATGGTGATGTAACGTATGGCGGAACGCACGCTTTTACTCGATAAACTTAGAAATATAGGTATAATGGCACATATTGACGCTGGTAAAACCACAACTACTGAGCGTATACTTTTCTATTCCGGGAAGAAACATGCCATCGGGAATGTGGACGAGGGAAACACCACAACCGATTGGATGGTTCAGGAAAAGGAAAGGGGAATTACGATCACATCGGCTTCCATATCCTTTGATTGGGAAGGATACCGTGTTAATTTGATTGATACGCCCGGGCACGTGGACTTTACAGTTGAGGTAGAGCGCGCATTAAGAGTACTTGATGGTGCAGTAGCTGTTTTTGATGCTGCAGCTGGTGTGGAACCACAGTCTGAGACTGTTTGGAGACAAGCAAATAAATATGATGTTCCTCGAATCGCTTTTATGAACAAGATGGACAAAATGGGTGCTGATTTCGAGATGTCTGTCAAATCCATGATCGATAAACTTGGAGCAAACCCGATTGTTCTTCAATATCCAATAGGTGCTGAAAGTGAATTTGAGGGTGTAATAGATTTACTTAAGATGAGATCCGTAAGGTGGACTGATGAACTTGGTCTTGAAATGGAGTACTCGGAGATCCCAAGCAACCTTGTTGAAAAAGCAGAAGAACTTAGAGATGAACTTGTAACACAACTTGCAGATATAGATGACGAAATACTCCAAATGTATCTTGATGGAGAAGAAATCCCGATTGACAAGATGAAATCTGTTATTCGTAAGGGAACCATTGAATCTAAATTTGTTCCAGTATTTTGTGGCTCTGCCTTTAAGAACAAAGGGGTCCAGCCGTTAACAGATGCCATAGTAGATTACCTTCCATCACCATTGGATATGCCTCCAATCGAGGGAAAAACACCCGATGATGAGAAAGTGGAACGTCATCCTTCTCCTGAAGAGCCGTTTTGCGCCTTGGCTTTCAAGATCATGTCCGATCCATACGTTGGAAAACTGACCTATTTCAGAGTTTATTCGGGGAAATTAAGTAAGGGAAGCTATGTCTACAATTCAAGCAGGAAGATCAAAGAACGGGTTTCAAGGTTGATGTTCATGTTTGCCGACAAAAGACAAGATGTTGATTATGTTACCGCTGGTGACATAGTTGCTGGTATTGGAATGAGAGCCACTACTACTGGGGATACCCTTTCCTCAGAAGATGAACCTGTGATTCTTGAATCTATAGAATTTCCTGAGCCAGTTATATCGATAGCTGTGGAGCCGGAAACTAAGAACGAAGAGTCAAAACTTGAAGCCGCCTTAACTCGTCTTATGGACGAAGATCCTACTTTTAGAGTTTCGACAGAAAAAGAAAGCGGCGAAACGATTCTTTCGGGAATGGGCGAATTACATCTTGAGATAATAATTGACAGGCTCAAAAGAGAGTTCAACGTTCAAACGAGAGTTGGACGGCCACAGGTTGCATATCGCGAAACCATAACGGTTCCTGTAGATGCAGAAGGTAAATATATTCGACAAAGCGGTGGACGTGGACAGTATGGACATGTTAGAATACGTTTTGAGCCACTTGAAAGAGGAAAAGGAATTATCTTTGAAAACAAGATCATAGGAGGGGTCATCCCGAGAGAATACATTCCTGCAGTAGAAGCAGGAGTGAAAGAAGCGCTGATGGTCGGAACCTTGGGTGGATATCCCGTGGTAGATGTTAAAGCCAGCTTGTACGATGGCTCTTATCACGAAGTCGATTCTTCAGAAATGGCTTTCAAAATAGCGGCCTCTATGGCGGTGAAAGAAGCACTTTCTAAAGGAAAGCCAAGGCTCATGGAACCGATTATGGAAATTGAGATCACGACACCTGAAGAATACATGGGAGATGTAGTGGCAGATCTTAATTCCAAGAGAGCTCAAATTCTCGGTTTCGATACACGCGGAAACGCGCGTGTTATAAAAGCGTATGCCCCGTTGGGAGGGCTTTTCGGTTACGCGACTATTTTGAGATCCCTGAGTCAGGGAAGGGCAATTTACATGATGAAATTCTCACATTACGCGGAAGTCCCACAGGGTTTCGCTGATAAAGTACTAAACAAGTAATGACCTTTAAAAACATTTAAGGAGGTTGAATTTCAATGGCAAAAGAGAAATTCGTAAGAAACAAACCACACCTCAACATTGGAACGATAGGACACATCGATCACGGTAAGACAACGTTAACGGCGGCAATTACCAAGATACTCGCTATGAAGGGTGAGGCTGATTTTATACCATTTGACGAAATTGACAAAGCCCCAGAAGAAAAAGCAAGAGGTATAACGATAAATACAGCACACGTTGAATACGAGACTGACAAAAGACACTACGCTCACATCGATTGCCCTGGACACGCTGACTACATCAAGAACATGATCACCGGCGCTGCTCAGATGGACGGTGCAATATTGGTTGTCGCGGCAACTGATGGCCCGATGCCTCAGACGAGAGAGCACATATTGCTTGCTCATCAGGTTAACGTTCCAGCCATGGTTGTTTACATCAACAAAGTCGATATGGTTGACGATCCCGAGCTCATTGACTTGGTCGAAATGGAAGTCAGAGAACTTCTTTCTAAGTACGAATATCCAGGAGACGAAGTCCCTGTTATTCGTGGAAGTGCTTTAAAAGCCCTTCAAGCTGAGAGTTTGGATGACGAATGGACAAAGAGTGTTATTGAGCTGATGGATGCGGTTGACGATTACGTTCCGGATCCAGTTAGAGATGTTGACAAGCCATTCCTCATGCCAATTGAAGATATTTTCACAATCACAGGTCGTGGAACAGTTGTCACGGGCAGAGTAGAACGCGGAAAGATCCATGTTAACGATGAGGCCGCGATCGTTGGTCTGAGACCAACAAAGAAAACAGTCGTTACCGGTGTTGAAATGTTCAGAAAACTCCTTGACGAAGGCATGGCAGGAGATAACATTGGATGTCTTCTCAGAGGAGTAAAAAAAGAAGAAGTTGAAAGAGGACAAGTTCTTGCAAAACCAAGCTCTATAACTCCTCACACGAAATTCGAAGCTAACGTGTACGTCTTGAAAAAAGAAGAAGGCGGGAGACACACTGCATTCGTAAAAGGGTATAGACCACAGTTTTTCATCAGGACAGCAGACGTTACCGGTACGATTGCAGGACTTCCTGAAGGTGTCGAAATGGTCATGCCTGGTGACAACACCGTCATGAAGGTTGAACTCATTAAACCTGTCGCTCTTGAAGAGGGAATGAGATTTGCAATTCGTGAAGGTGGAAGAACAGTCGGCGCAGGTGTTGTTTCTAAGATAGTTGAGTAATCAAGCTTAAGGGGGTTCCTTCCCCCTTTGGCTTTTGAAGGAGGTTTATTTGAATGGCAAAGTCTAAGATTCGAATAAAATTAAAGGCATACGATCATGAATTGCTCGATCAATCGGCTAAAAAGATCGTAGAGACAGTAAAGAAGACAAACGCCAAAGTATCAGGTCCTATACCCCTTCCATCGGAGAGAACCGTTTACTGTGTCTTGAGGTCTCCTCATGTTAACAAAGATTCAAGAGAGCATTTTGAGAAAATTGTTCACAAAAGATTGATTGACATTCTTGAAACGCAGCCTCAGACAGTAGAGTCATTGATGAAAATGGATCTCCCGGCCGGCGTGGAAGTGGAGTTAAAACTTTGACAGAACGGCTGGAGGTGCTCTGAATATGAAAGCGTTAATTGGAAAAAAAATAGGGATGACGATGATATACAAAGACGGTATCGCCGTACCAGTTACCGTCGTCAAAGCAGGACCATGTGTGGTTGTGCAAAAGAAGAATGTCAAGACGGATGGGTACAATGCCGTACAGATAGGCTTTGAAGAAATTTCATCTAAGCACACGAATAAGCCTATGGAAGGGCATTTTAAAAAATCTGACATCAAACCTCAGCGTTATCTTAGAGAAGTAAGACTTGACAACGTTGATGATTACAAGATAGGTCAAGTTGTGGATGTTTCAGTTTTTAAGGAAGGCGAATTGATAGACGTATCTGCCAAGACTAAAGGAAAAGGATTTCAAGGTGCCGTGAAGAGATGGAACTTCGGTGGTCATGATAGGACACATGGTACTAAATATCCAAGACACGGTTCCACTGGAATGCACACCTATCCTGGAAGAGTGTTGAAAGGTACAAAGATGGCTGGACACATGGGAGACGTTAAGAGAACGATTCTCAATCTTGAGGTCATTAAAGTTGACAAAGATAATTCTTTGTTGGCTGTAAAAGGTGCTTTGCCAGGAGCCAGAGGTTCTCTTGTTTATCTAAGAGCCGCCGTGCGAGGAGGAAAGTGATTGCTATGGCTGAAGTTGAAATACTTAATTTAGAGGGGCAAAAAGTCGGAAAAGCTTCTCTGCCAGACGATATTTTTAACATTGAACCGAATACCGATTTGCTTTTCAGATATGTTCATAAACAATTAGCAGATAAAAGAAATGGGACAGCTTCCGCCAAGACAAAAGCTGAAGTTTCTGGTGGAGGAAGAAAACCATGGGCTCAAAAGCATACTGGCCGTGCAAGAGCCGGTTCAAACAGATCTCCATTATGGAGACATGGTGGAGTGACTTTCGCTCCAAAACCAAGAGACTGGTCGGAAGGACTCAACAAAAAGATGAGAGCCGGTGCGATTAAGTCCGCCCTTTCATCTAAATTCAGAGACGGAAAACTTGTTGTTGTAGAAAGTATAGAAATGAAGGAGCCAAGGACGAAACAATTCATCGAGCTCTCCCAAAAAATACTGCCAACTATGGACGCTTTGTATGTTCTTGACAACAGCGTTAGAGAACAGTTAAATGTGAAGAGATCTTCCAGTAATGTCCCAACGATAAAAGTTATCATTGCGGACAATCCTGGAAAAGATAAGACGAATGTTGATGGGTTGAATGTTTTCGACATCATGAAACATGAATGGCTTGTTCTCACAAAAAACACTGTTGAAAAAATAACGGAGGTGTATGAGAATGGCAAATAATATCACGCCACATGATGTTGTGCTGCGCCCGATAATAACCGAAAAATCAACTTCCAACATAGAAAATGCCACGTACACCTTTGAAGTTGATTCAAGAATGAACAAGTATCAAGTTAGAGATGCTATTGAGAAGTTGTATAATGTTGAAGTTGCTGATGTTAGGATAATGAATTACAAAGGTAAGCCCAAGAGATATGGGAAATCTGAAGGATATTCCCGCTCTTACAAAAAGGCCATCGTCAAATTAGAAGATGGGTTCAAGATACAAGAATTCGAAGGATTGATTTGACGAATTACGAATTGCTGAAAGGAGAATCTCCATATGGGTCTTAAGAAGTACAAACCCACTAGCCCTGGAAGAAGACATATGATCTCATCTGATTTCAGTGAAATAACAAAAGCTAAACCAGAGAAATCCCTTACTAAAGCACTGAAATCGAAGGCTGGAAGAAACTCACACGGTCGGATCACCGTGAGGCATCAGGGCGGTGGAAACAAGAAGAAATACAGAATAGTGGATTTTAGAAGGGACAAATTCGGTGTTCCTGCCAAGGTCTTTTCTATAGAATACGATCCAAACAGAAGCGCAAGAATAGCCTTGCTTCATTATACAGATGGAGAAAAAAGGTACATACTTGCCCCAAAGGGTTTAAAAGTCGGAGAGATTGTAAAATCAGGACCAGCGGCGGAAATAAAAGTTGGTAACGCTCTCCCTCTGGTAAACATACCCATTGGCACGTTTGTTCACAATGTTGAATTCAAGCCAGGACTTGGTGGTAAAATAGCGAGAAGTGCTGGCTCATCCGTACAACTTATGGCTCGTGAAAGCGGGTATGCTCTTCTTAAAATGCCTTCAGGGGAACTTAGAAGGGTAAAAGAGGCTTGTATGGCAACAATCGGTGTTATCGGAAATGAACAGCACTCCAACGAATCTTATGGAAAAGCGGGAAGAAAGAGATGGCTTGGCATAAGACCTACCGTGCGTGGTATGACCATGAATCCGGTAGATCATCCGATGGGTGGAGGAGAAGGAAAGACCAAAGGTGGTAAGATACCTCAGAGCCCATGGGGAGTGCCAGCAAAAGGTTACAAGACCCGTAGAGGGAAGAGATCATCCGATAAACTGATAGTTAGACGTAGGAAAACTGGCAAGTAATTGAAAGGAGGAAAGAAGTGTGAGTCGCTCGACCAAAAAAGGGCCTTACGTTGATTTGAAACTCCTCAAAAAAGTTCAGGCTCTTAACGAAACAAGCCAAAAGAAGGTCATCAAGACATGGTCAAGAGCGTCGATGATCGTTCCTGAGATGATAGGACATACGATAGCCGTTCATAACGGAAGGAAACACATTCCGGTTTATGTAACAGAGGCAATGGTTGGTCATAGACTTGGTGAGTTTTCTCCCACAAGACGCTTTGGTGGGCATGCTGACAAGCGCGCCTCTAAGGGAGAAGTGAAGAAATGAGGAGGATGATTTGAATGCCAGAAAATAACAAAAGGCCGAAGCGTTCAATCTTCCACAGAATGAGGAAAGCCTCCGAACAGCCTCCCATAGAGGCCAAAGCTGTTGGAAGATACCTGCAGGTAAGCCCTTACAAAGTACGGCCTGTTTTGAATGCAATTCGTGGTAAGAACGTTAGTGAAGCCCTTCAGATTTTGGAATTTTCTAACAAGAAAGGTGCTAAACTTGCAGAGAAAATTTTGAATTCGGCCATAGCAAATGCTGAGAACAATTTTGATCTCAACGTTGACTCTTTATATGTTTTCAAATGCAGTGCTGATGATGGTCCAAGACTGAAAAGGATGAATCCTATGGCTCGTGGGCGTGCTTCGCTGGTACTTAAGAGACAATCGCACATAACGATCGTTGTTAGAGACAAATCAAAAGAAAAGTCCTTAAAAGAGATAAAGATTCCCGACGAGAGCGAGGTGCAATGAAGTGGGTCAGAAGGTACATCCAAGAGGATTTAGATTGGGAATATCCACAAATTGGCAGGCAACATGGTTCAATGAGAAAAATTATTCAGACTACCTAATCGAAGATGAGCAAATTCGGAAAACCGTCAAGAAGAATTATTACCATGCTGGAATTTCCGAAATAAGAATTGCCAGATCCGGAAAGCGTGCGAATGTTACCATCGTTACGGGTAGGCCTGGAATATTGATAGGTAAAAAAGGATCTGAAATAAAGAAAATTAGAAGTCTTATTCAGTCTGTCGTACCCTCAGAAAGAGACATAAGCATTAGTATCGAAGAGGTCAAAACGCCCGAAGTAGATGCACAGCTTACGGCAGAGTTCGTATCTTCAAGGATAGAGAAACGAGCTTCTTATAAAAGAACCATGAAGCGCAGTATTCAAATGGCCCAAAAAAGAGGGGCACTTGGTATCAAAATAATGGTAAGTGGAAGAATAAACGGAGCTGAAATTGCACGGACAGAGTGGTACAGAGAAGGTAGGGTGCCACTTCAAACACTCAGAGCTAAAGTGGATTACGGTTTTGCCGTTTCCAAAACAAAGTACGGTGTTCTTGGTGTAAAGGTTTGGATCTTCACGGGTGATAAATCGACGGCGAAGTCCGCTTGACTCGTTGATAAGGAGGTTTGAAGATGCTTATCCCTAAAAGGGTTAAATATAGAAAACAACAACGCGGAAGAATGCGAGGCCTTGCAAAAGGTGGAAGTGAGATCAATTTTGGTGAATGGGGTCTCAAAGCGTTAGAGCCGGCATGGATAACTAACAGGCAAATAGAAGCTTGCCGTGTGGCTATAACAAGAAAGTTGAAAAGGAATGGAATGATTTGGATAAGAATTTTCCCGGACAAGCCTATAACCAAACATCCCGCAGATAGTAGAATGGGAAAAGGTAAAGGTGCACCCGAAAAGTGGGTGGCGGTTGTCAAGCCTGGTAAGATCATGTTCGAAGTTGGAGGAATAGATAAAGAACTTGCTCAAGAAGCTTTAAGATTGGCTGCAGCGAAGCTTCCAATAAAAACCAGGATTGTCTCGCGACCGTCATTCGGAGGTGAATCGATGTGAAGGCGAAAGATCTTCGTGAGATGACAGCGGAAGAATTGAGAGATCTTGTACTTGAACAAAAAGAAAAATTGTATAAGTTAAGATTTCAATTGGAATTATCCCAATTGGACAATACTTCTCAGATCAGAGAGGTTAAAAGGGATATAGCAAGAATAAAGACTTTGATAAGAGAGAAAGAGCTCGGGCTGGGAAATATGATAAAAAATGGCAGCAGAGCCACCTCTGATTGAAGGGAGAGGTGAAAATGAAAAAACAACTTGTTGGAAAAGTCGTAAGCGATAAAATGAACAAGACGATCGTCGTAGCTGTAGAAAATACAGTGCACGATCGAAAATTTGGCAAAACGATCTCAAGAACTTCAAAGTACAAAGTTCACGATGAGAACAACGAATGTCACGAAGGCGATGTCGTGAGAATAGAGGAGACAAGACCTCTTAGCAAGGAGAAAAGTTGGAAACTCGTTTCTATAATAAAAAAGAACATCCTAACTTCCGAAGAAGAAAAAGCCAGTGAGGGAGAAGGTGTTCCGGAATGATCCAACAGGAAAGCGTCCTGAACGTTGCTGATAACTCTGGAGCAAAAAAGATACTCGTCATCAGAGTTATGGGCGGTTCAAAAAGAAGGTTTGGAGGCGTTGGTGACGTTGTTATAGGAACTGTTAAAGAAGCTATTCCTCGTGCTGAAGTCAAAAAGAGCGAAATAGTTAGAGCCGTTATAGTTAGAACAAAAAAAGAAATTAGAAGAAAAGACGGTTCGTACGTGCGCTTTGATGATAATGCGGCAGTCCTTATAAGCAAAGAAAATGAACCACGAGGCACCAGAATTTTTGGTCCAGTTGCGAGAGAACTCAGGGAAAAGGGATATATGAAGATCATCTCTTTGGCTCCAGAAGTACTGTGAGGTGGTTGATATGAACAAGAGAAAACATGCTCTAAACGTGAGAAAAGACGACACAGTTGTGGTTTTAAGTGGGAAAGACAAGGGAAAGAAAGGCAAAGTACTTCGAGTACTTCCTAACGAAGACAAAGTTGTCGTTCAAAACGTTCACATGATGAAAAAGCATCAGAGACCTACTGCCACCGTCAGAGAAGGTGGAATAGTTGAACGAGAGGCTCCTATATACGCTTCAAAAGTTCAAGTAGTTTGCCCAAATTGTGGGAAACCCACGAGAGTTGGACACAGAATCGTCGAGGATGGTAAAACAGTCAGGTACTGCAAGAAGTGCAACGAGATCATAGACAAAGAATGATCTCTGTGAAAGGAGGAAGGTTTTGAATGTCCGTAGCTCTTAAAGAAATCTACGAACGCGAAGTTGTCCCAGCACTCATGAAAGAGTTCGGCTATAAGAATAGATTAGCCGTTCCGAGACTCCACAAAGTGGTCATTAACATGGGAATTGGAGACGAAGCAAGAAATCAAAATGTTGTAGAAAAACACGCTCAGGAGCTTACGATGATCGCAGGTCAAAAAGCGGTTGTAACTCAAGCCAAAAAAAGTATATCAAACTTTAAAATCAGGAAGGGAATGCCCGTAGGTGCAAAGGTAACGCTTCGCGGAGAACGGATGTACAATTTTTTATACAAACTTTTCAACATATCTCTTCCAAAAGTTCGTGACTTCAGAGGTACAAACCCAAATGCTTTTGACGGCCGTGGAAACTACTCCATGGGCTTATCGGAACAACTCGTATTTGCCGAAATATCTCCAGAAGATGTTACTAGAACACAAGGAATGGACATTGTTATAGTAACTACGGCTAAAACCGATAGAGAAGCAGGGGCACTACTTGAAAAAATGGGAATGCCCTTTCGCAGGAACCTTTAAAGGGGAGTGATGAAATGGCTCGAAAAGCTCTTGTAAATAAAAACAAAAAAGAACCAAAGTACAAGACTCGGAAATACACGCGCTGCAAAATTTGTGGGAGACCCCATTCCGTTTACAATGAATTTGGTATTTGCAGAGTTTGCTTAAGAGAAATGGCTCTTGAAGGCAAACTTCCTGGCGTGAGAAAAGCCAGTTGGTGAGGTGGTGAAATAAGATGTACAGTGATACTGTAGCCGACATGTTGACAAGAATAAGAAACGCCAACATGATTTACAAAGAAAAAGTAGATGTACCGGCTTCTAATCTAAAAAAGGCCATACTCGATATTCTCAAAAGAGAAGGCTTTATAAAAGATTACAAATATATCGAAGATAACAAGCAAGGAGTGTTACGTGTTTACATGAAATATCAAGGCAAAAAGCGCTCCAAGGTAAGAACTATAAACTCCATAGTCAGAGTTTCTCATGCTGGAAGACGTGTCTACGTATCAAAAGACAAAATTCCAGCGGTTAACAGCGGTCTTGGAATTGCCATATTGACTACTTCCAACCCCGAAAGGCCAGTCGTTACGGATAAAGAGGCGCGTGCTCTCGGTATAGGCGGAGAGCTAATAGCGTACGTCTGGTAAGTGGAGGTGTATTGAATGTCTCGTCTCATAAAAAAACCAATAGATATACCTAATGGTGTTGAAGTGAAAATAGAGCCTAAAAAGGTAACGGTAAAGGGGCCATTAGGACAATTTTCCATGAATTACACCTTTGTGAAGTTCAGAATTGATGAAAATAGGATATGGGTTGAGAAGAATGATGATCTGAATCTTCCACCAAGGCTTATGAAGAAGTCAAATGCCTTTTTGGGGACAAGGTGGTCGTTGTTGCGCAACATGATTACCGGCGTATCCAAAGGATTTAAGAAAGAACTCGAAATTCAAGGTGTTGGTTACAGAGCCCAACTTCAAGCTAACACACTTGTGCTCACCCTTGGATATTCTCATCCCATAAAAATCGAGCCCCCTGAAGGTATTACAATAGAAGTTCCTAGACCTTCTTTGATCGTAGTCAAGGGCTCAGACAAAGAATTGGTAGGACAGGTTGCAGCGAATATACGTAAAACTCGTGAACCAATGCCTTTCGCAAAAGGTAAAGGCGTTAGATACGTTGGTGAACATGTTATAACCAAAGAAGTTAAGAAAGCTTAAGGGAGGTAAGAGTCGTGCTCAAGCCTTTTGATAGAAAAGCCAGAAGGTTGAAAAGACACCTGGCAATCAGAAGAAAAGTAAGTGGTACTGCGATGGCACCAAGGTTATCGGTGTTTATCAGTGGTAAGCATGCCTACGCTCAGATTATAGACGATGAACATTCCAAGACACTTGTAAGTGCGTCTACCACAGAAAAATCTATAAAAGAGGCACTTGGTGGGAAAACATGGAATAAAGCAGCGGCTCATCACATCGGTAAAGAAATAGGGAAGCGTGCCATGGAAATAGGAATAAGTAAAGTCGTTTTTGATCGTGGCGGATTTCTCTACCATGGTAGAATAGAAGAAATAGCCGATGGCGCTCGCGAGAGCGGTCTGAAATTCTAAGGAGGTAAGTCAATGCCAGAAGATAGAAATGTTGCCAACAAAACAAACCAAAAGAGAACTTTTAGAAAACAATCTCGTCAACCACAAGTACAAGATGAATTTGAAGAAAGCGTTGTTGAAATAAGGAGAGTTGTAAAAGTTGTAAAAGGTGGAAAGAATTTGAGTTTCCGAGCCATTGTGGTGGTAGGAGACAAAAAAGGGAAAGTAGGGCTCGGCGTTGCCAGTGCACGGGAAGTCGTGCCAGCTATAAGAAAAGCCTCTAACTTGGCCCGTCGTAATCTTGTTAAGGTATCGGTTATAAACGATACCATTCCCCATGAGATAAACATCAAATACGATGCGGCAAAGATGATGTTAAAGCCGGCTGCACCAGGTACTGGAATCATTTCAAGTACTACTGTAAGGCCTGCATTGGAACTTGCTGGCATTAAAAATGTGCTTTGCAAATCTTTAGGCTCTTCGAATTCGCTTACGATGTTGAGAGCCATATTCAAAGCTTTTGATGAGCTGAAGCCGCCGCAGTATTATGCAAACCTCAGAGGTATAAGCCTTAGACAACTCTTTCATGGGAGTGTTGAAGGGACTGAGAAAGAATGAAGTTAAAAGTGGAACTCGTTAAAAGTCCAATTGGTTATAAATACGATCAAAGAGAAACGGTGAAAGCCTTAGGTCTTCGAAAAATGCATAGTGTTGTTGTAGTCGAAGATACTCCGCAGATCCGTGGAATGATACGCAAAATTTCTCACATGCTTAAAGTTGAGGAAAGCGAGTAAGGAGGATTCTCTATGGATCTAAAAGACATAGTACCCACAGTAGGTTCTAGAAAGAAAGAGAAAATTCTTGGACGAGGTAGAAGTTCAGGACACGGAAAGACTTCCACACGTGGTATGAATGGACAAGGCTCAAGAAAAAGTGGAAACGTCAGACCAGGTTTTGAAGGAGGGCAAATGCCGATTTACAGGCGCCTTCCAAAGCGAGGTTTTAAGAATTTCAATCAAAAGATTTACATTGGAGTGAATGTGGGAAAGTTAAACGAGATTTTTGGCGAAAAATCCGAAATTTCTCCAGAAGATCTCATCAAAAAGGGAATAATCAAAAAGACACAAGATGGGATCAAAATCCTTGGCGATGGTATGGTGACAAAACCGCTTGTCGTGAAAGCACATGCATTCAGTGCTATGGCCAAACAGAAGATCGAAGCGGCAGGTGGAAAGATAGAGGTGATATGAGTGTGGAACGCACTTAAAAACTCTTTTAAAATCCCAGAACTGCGCAGCAGAATTATTTTCACCTTTCTCATGCTTGCGGTGTTCAGATTAGGCATCTATATACCTATTCCAGGTATAAACCTTCACGAGTGGTCAAATTTCTTTGAAAATATTACCAGAGGAACTGGCGGAGGGCTTTTTACGCTTTTTAACGCATTTGCAGGTGGTGCAGTAAGACGTATGTCAATTTTCACGATGAGCGTCACCCCTTACATAAATGCGTCAATCATACTTCAACTCTTAATGGCTGTTATGCCGAGTCTTAAAGAGTTAGCGCGTGAAGGAGAGCATGGACGGCAAAAGATAGAGAAATACACAAGGGAATTAACACTTGTATTGGCTCTTCTTCAAGGATTGGTCATGTCCATGTTCATAGCAATAGGTAACCCGGCTTTTATCACGCCCGGGATGAACAGAATTGCTTTCATAATTCTTTCGACAACGAGTATGATAGCAGGTAGCATGTTTTTGCTGTGGCTTGGAGAAAGAATAACCGATAAGGGAATCGGAAATGGAATATCTGTTATAATCTTTGCCGGTGTTGTGGCCACTTACCCTTATTATATAGGGCAAATGGTAATTTCGAACATAGGAATCGTGGCGTGGACCATATTCGCGCTGATCTTCGTTGCAACCGTTGTGGGTCTTATATATGTAATGCAAGGAGAGCGCCGAATAACCGTTCAATATGCGAAGAGAGTCGTTGGGCGAAAAATGTACGGTGGGCAATCCACTTATATCCCAATAAAAGTTAATCAAGGTGGGGTCATACCTATAATATTTGCCGTGGCAATAGTAATGATTCCAGCCATGTTGGCTCAATTTGCTCACAACTACACACTGCAAAGTATTTTCGGATTCAACTCAGTGCTTTATATAGTTACATATGCATTGTTGGTCTTTTTCTTCACTTATTTTTACAGCGCTCTTACCTTTGATGTGCACGAGGTTTCTGAAAACATCAAAGAGTATGGAGGATTTATACCAGGAATAAGACCTGGAAGACCAACAGAAAGCTATCTCTCAAGAGTCCTTACAAGGGTAACTTTTGTAGGGGCAGTGGCGCTTGTTGGCATAGCCTTGCTTCCTAATCTAACGTCTACCGTTGTTGGGGTTAGTAGTGCCCAATACATCGTCGGTGGTGTAGGGATGATGATCGCTGTTGGTGTTGCGTTGGACGTCGTACAACAGATGGAAGCTCATCTTATAATGCGTCATTACGAAGGTTTTATAAAACGTGGCAGGCTTAAAGGAAGAGTTTGATGAATATTGTAATGTTAGGGCCACCAGGAGCGGGAAAGGGAACACAGGCAAAGTTCATTTCTGAGAAATTTGCGATCCCGCACATATCCACAGGTGATATGTTGCGGGAAGAAATGGCTGCGCACAGCGATCTTGGAAAAAGGGTGGAAGAAGTTATAAAAAGTGGAAAATTAGTCGAAGATTCTCTAATGATAGAAATCGTTAAGGATCGCCTCTCACGCTCGGATGTAGAAAAAGGCTTTATATTAGACGGTTATCCACGTACTCTTTCTCAAGCCGAATCTTTAGATGAACTTTTAAAGCTCTTAAAGAAACGTATAAAATATGCCATTTACGTTGAAGTGCCAGAGAACATCATAATAGAAAGGCTCTCATCGCGTAGAGTATGTCCTCAATGTGGACGCATATACAATCTCATATCAAATCCACCAAAAGTGAATGAATTGTGTGATGTTTGTCACGTTCCTCTTGTCATCAGAGATGATGATAAACCCGATGTTGTGAAACGACGCTACGATGTTTATTACGAAATGACGTTCCCAGTAATAGAATATTATCGAAAAAGAAATGCTCTTTTCACAATAGACGGCACTTTAGCAGTCGAAAAAGTCAAAGATATGTTGTTAAATATACTTGGTGATGACAATTGATAAAACTCAAGAGTGAACATGAAATAGACGAAATGAGATATCCAAATGCTGTAGTTGGAGAAGTTCTGGCGTACATCAAAGAATATGTCGTAGATGGCGTGACAACCTATGATCTCAACAAACTGATAGAGGAGTACTTTAAAAGAAGAAATGTGCTTCCGGCATTCAAGGGATATGCGGGTTTTCCCGCGGCAGCGTGTATCAGCTTGAACGAAATGGTGGTGCATGGAATTCCATCAAAGAAAGCCGTGATAAAAAATGGAGATCTCGTATCTATAGATGTTGGTACCATACATAATGGATGGTATGGGGATGGAGCCAGAACTTATACTGTGGGAAACGTTGATGAAAAACTTGTGGAGCTTGTGGAGACTACCAAAGGATCATTTTTCGAAGGATTGAAAAATCTCAAGGCAGGCAACCGCCTTGGCGATGTTTCTCATGCGATCCAATCTTTTGCTGAATCCCATGGTTTTTCCATTATAAGAGATTATGTGGGTCATGGCATAGGGAGAAATCTTCACGAAGACCCACAAGTTCCCAATTTTGGTAAGCCATCTACTGGCATCCCTTTGATGAATGGATTGGTGATCGCCATAGAACCAATGGTTAGTATGGGGACATGGAAGGTTAGAGTTTTGGACGATGGATGGGGAGTGGTAACACTTGACAATTCTCCAAGTTCCCATTATGAAAACACCGTTGTTCTTCACAACAATGAAGTCGAAATTTTAACCATACCGGAGGGGTTGGATGTCTGAGGAAAAAGATGTTATAAGGATAGAAGGGCGGGTTTTGGACTCTCTTCCCAGTACGATGTTCAAAGTGCGGTTGGACAATGGATTGGAAATTTTAGCGCACATATCTGGAAAGATGAGACAGAATTTCATAAAGATCGTCCCTGGAGATAAAGTAATAGTGGAACTTTCACCTTACGATCTTAAAAAAGGACGTATAGTATATAGAAAGAGAAGCTAAAAGGAGGTTTTCAACGTGAAAGTCAGAGCTTCGGTTAAAAAACGCTGTGATGCGTGCAAAATTGTAAGAAGAAATGGTGTTGTAAGGGTTATTTGTTCGAAGAACCCTAAGCACAATCAAAGGCAAGGATAAAAGGAGGGATCTGGAAGAATATGGCTCGTGTTCTTGGTGTAGATTTACCTAACGAAAAACATGCTTTCGTGGGATTGACCTATCTTTACGGGATTGGGAGAACCAGAGCAGAAGAAATATTGAAGGAAACGGGGATCCCTTTTAACAAGAAGATAAAAGATCTTAGCGATAATGAGATCCGTGAAATAACCCAGTATATAAACACTCATTACAAAGTTGAAGGTGAACTCAAGCAGGAAGTCCAGAGAAACGTAAAAAGACTTATAGAGATAGGCTCTTACAGAGGCCTAAGACACAGACAAGGATTGCCTGTCAGAGGACAGCGCACGAAAACAAATGCAAGGACGCGCAAAGGTCCTTCTCATGGAATTAAGAGGAAATAAGATGGGAGAGGTTTGAATGGCTAAAAATAGTAAGAGTAAGTCAAAAACTAGAAGAAGCAGTAAAAAGAAGATACACGTGGATTACGGTGTGGCTCATATAGCTTCCACTTTTAACAACACGATAATAACGATCAGCGACAAGACCGGCAACGTGTTAACGTGGTCAAGTGGAGGGGATACAGGATTTTCCGGTTCCAAAAAATCCACTCCTTACGCTGCGCAAATTGCAGCAGACAAAGTGGCTAAAGAAGCTATGAACATGGGAATGAAGAAAGTTGACGTTTTGGTTAGAGGACCTGGTCCTGGCCGTGAGTCAGCGGTGCGTGGACTTCAGGCTGCTGGACTTGATGTTCAAAACATAAAGGATATTACACCTGTTCCACATAACGGCTGCCGTCCTAAGAAAAGACGGAGAATGTAAGGAGGTTCTAATCAATGGCTAGGTACACCGGTTCAGTTTGCAGACTTTGCAGAAGAGAAGGCATGAAGCTCTTTTTAAAGGGTGATAAATGTTACACAACAAAGTGCCCTTTTGAAAAAAGGCCATACGCTCCAGGACAGCATGGCAGAGATAGAATGAAAATGACTCATTACGCGAAACAGTTGAGATCAAAACAAGCTATGAAACGTACGTACGGGGTGTTTGAAAAGCAATTCCGAAAATATTTTGACAAAGCAATGAGATCTAAGGGCGTTACTGGAACTGTACTCGTTCAAATCGCTGAGTCAAGATTGGACAACACCGTTTACAGATTAGGATTCGCGCTTTCAAGATCCCACGCTCGCCAACTTGTCAATCATGGGCATATAATCGTGAATGGTAGAAGAGTTAACATACCATCATACGAATTGAAATCAGGAGATGTAATTGAATTGGAAGAAAAGGTGCGCTCAAATCAAGATGTTAAGCAGGCAATAGAAACAGCATCTGGTAGAAACACTTTTCCATGGCTTGACGTAAACTACGACTTATTTAAAGGCACCTTTGTAAGGGTACCAGAAAGAGAAGAAGTTGATCTCACGATAAATGTTCAAGACATCGTTGAGTTGTATTCCAAGTGATGTACAGCTTCGCGCGAGGTGGTTAAATGCTTAATTACATTAAACCTGAAAGGTTCATCGTCGAGGAAGAAAAGGAAGAGAGAGGATATCTTTACGCACGATATGCGGTTCAGCCACTTGAACGTGGTTATTCCATAATGTTGGGGAATTCGTTAAGAAGAGTTCTTCTTTCTTCAATACCATCTGTGGCCGTAACAAAAGTTAAGATCAGAGATGTGTATCATGAGTACGATACGTTAGTGGGTGTGAAAGAAGATGTCCTTCAGATTCTCTTGAATGTGAAGCAGCTTCAAATAAAAGCGATTGCTCCGATAAAGGATGAACCAATTATTCTCATCGCGCAAAAAAAAGGTCCTGGGATACTCAGAGCAAAAGATATAAAATGTCCTCTTGAAGTAAAAATTGCGAACCCGGAGTTGAAAATCGCTACTCTCAATGAAGATGCGGATGTTTACATTGAGATGTTTGCTGAAATCGGTAAAGGTTATCTTCCAATTTCTGAAATGGATCTCGGAAATGATATTCAAATTCTTCCAATTGATGGGATATTTAGCCCTGTTGTGAAAGTCAATTTTCGAACAGAAGATTTCAGAGTTGGGAAGAAGACGGATTACGATCGCCTTGTGTTGGAAATATGGACGAAGAGATCTATTGAGCCAAACGAGGCACTAAAAAAAGCTCTTGAGATCATGATCGAGCATTTTAGTTTCTTCCTTGAAAATTTTCCTGGAGAAACGTCATCTGTGGAATTCGTTGAAAAAGAAAATACTACCATCGAAAGTAAAGAAATAGAAGAAACAGTCAAAACAAGCGGGGGAAACGTAGAAGAATCAAATGAGAATAAAGAAAAGGATGACGTATTTTCGATTTACGATAAGATGAAAATCGATGAACTCGAATTGTCTGTAAGATCCCTTAATTGCTTAAAACGTGATAAAATAGAAACCGTTGGAGATCTGTTGAGAAAGAGTGAAAAAGAACTTTTAAAAATACGGAATTTTGGTGATAAATCACTCAAAGAGGTTGACGAAAAATTAAAAGCGTTTGGGCTAAAGCTCAAAGCAGAATGATGGAGAGGAGTTTTGTGTTATGAGACATAGGGTAAAACTCAAGAGATTTGGAAGGCCAAGCGATCAGCGCAAGGCGCTTATGAAAAGCCTTGTACGTGAACTCTTCATCCACGAAACCATAGTCACTTCAACTGAGAAGGCAAAGGCCGCCTCTATGATAGTGGAAAAGATGATAACGCATGCTTTGAAAAAAGATCTTTCTGCGAGAAGATACGTTAATTCAATTTTAAACGATCGCAGACTGACAAATAAAGTTGTGGATGAAATTGCACCAAGATATGAAGGTAGAAAAGGTGGGTACACGCGAACACTCAAACTGCGCAAAAGGCGCGGCGACGGTGCAGAACTCGCTATATTTCAATTGATAAAAGAAAAGTGAGGATAAAGACTACCCCGCGGTGGGTAGTCCTTTTTGAATTATGTGGCAAACTACGGTCTTTTTCTTTGTTGTTAATGCGCTTTCGGGTTTCATGGTTTGGTCTGATGTTAAAGACATGCCTTTCAAAATAAGCAAATTCAATATGATACTTTACACCTTCATTGGAGGGGCAACAGGTGTCTTGCTTGCTTCCGTGATTTTAAAATGTGAACTCTTCAAATACAGTACGCTCTTGATAGCGTTAATTGAAAATGTTGGAGTTTACATGGCTCTATACGAAATTGCCATCCGTGTGCGTTGAATTCAAGACCTTCTTATTTCTGAAATCCAATCAACAGGTTTTCTTCAATGAATTGAATAACCGCAAAGTCAGGACTTCTTACAGGAGGTGAAAGGTATGAAAATTTTTTTGGATACCGCCAACATTGATGAAATCAAAGATGCTGCGTCATGGGGTATCTTGGATGGTGTTACCACAAATCCTACTCTTGTTTCAAGAGAGGGGAATGTGGATTTCAAGACAAGAGTCAAGGAAATTTGCAACGTCGTAAGTGGCCCCGTAAGTGCAGAGGTCATTTCAATGGATTATGAGGGAATGGTAAAAGAGGCCTTAGAGCTTTCAAAAATAGCAGAAAACGTAACTGTTAAAATTCCAATGACAAAAGATGGAATAAGGGCAGTTTCTACTCTTTCAAAGCGGAATGTCAAAACCAACGTGACGTTGGTTTTCAGTGCAAATCAGGCTCTACTCGCCGCAAAAGCGGGAGCAACATTTGTCAGCCCTTTCATAGGAAGAATAGACGATATTGGCAATGATGGTATAAATGCATTGGCAGATATTCTTGAGGTTTTCAGGAATTATGACGTTAAAACAGAAGTTATAGCGGCAAGCATTAGGCATCCGGAGCACGTTAGGCAAGTTGCACTTCTTGGTGTACATATAGCCACGATTCCTTACAAAATTCTCAAAATGATGTTTGATCACCCATTGACAGACAAGGGTATAAAGAGATTTTTAAATGATTGGGAAGAGTACAAAAAGAAGTTTTCTTGAAAGAGAGGAGAAGTTTCTTGGTGGAAAGTGGGAAAAAAGCGGAACAATCTGCATCGAGTAACAAAGAAAAACAAACACAAGATAAAATATATCAAATGGAGCTTGATATAAAAAAGCTTCAAGAAATGAAGATTAAAGATCTTTACGCCATGGCCAAGAATTTTGGAATTCAGAGATTAAGTCAGTACAGAAAAGACGATCTCATATTCGAAATTCTTAGAGCACAAACGGAGTCGAATGGCTATAAATTCAACGAAGGTGTTTTGGAGCTTCAAGACGGTGGATATGGGCTTTTAAGAGTTGACAATTACCTTCCGGGCCCAAATGACATTTACGTGTCTCCCTCTCAGATAAAGCGCTTCGGCTTACTTAATGGAGACATAGTATCGGGCCAAACAAGGCCACCAAAAGAAGGTGAAAAGTATTTCGCACTTTTGCGAATAGAAGCAATCAACTACAAATCGATCGATCTTTCAAATGAAAGAGTCTATTTCGAAAATCTCACACCTTTATATCCAGAAGAACGTTTTATACTTGAAACTGAACCTTCTTTAATCGATACACGCCTTATAGACATATTCTCTCCAATAGGTAAAGGGCAAAGAGGCTTAATAGTTTCTCCTCCAAAAGCTGGAAAAACCACGATTCTTAAACACATGGCAAATGGCATAGCAAAAAATCATCCGGAGACTAAAAGAATAGTTTTGCTTGTAGATGAGCGACCTGAAGAAGTTACCGATATGCAGAGATCTGTGAATGCGGAAGTTATAGCTGCACCTTTTGACATGCCTGCTGACAAACAAATAAGAATTGCCGAGTTGACTTTGGAAAAGGCAAAAAGACTTGTGGAATTCCACTACGATGTGGTCATTCTTCTTGATAGTATCACTCGTTTGGCACGGGCTTACAATTTGTATCTTCCACCATCAGGAAAACTTCTTTCTGGTGGAGTGGATGCATCTGCACTTTACAAGCCAAAGCATTTTTTTGGTGCGGCTCGTAACACCGAAGAAGGTGGGAGCCTGACGATCATAGCAACCGCTC
>CAYYEU010000011.1:0-23172 GCA_964470975.1 uncultured Mesoaciditoga sp.
TAAGAGATTACGTATACGTTGGTGATGTTGTGAGAGCAAATCTTCTCTCTCTTGAGAAAGGCAACGGTGAAGTGTTCAACATCGGAACAGGTATCGGAAAAAGCGTAAACGACGTTTTCAAGTCTCTCAAGGAGCATATTTATTACACTGTAGAACCAATACATGGAGATCCACGGCCAGGGGATCTCAGAAAAAGCTTGCTTGATAACTCTCATGCACGGGAAGTTTTAGGATGGAAACCGAGATATTCTTTTAGTGATGGTTTGAGGGAAACTGTCAAGTTTTTCAAAGAAATTGGAAGGTGATATCTTTTTGCAGGAGAATCTCTGGAAAGAGGAACTTTTGGCTTTAAAAGCAAGGCCAAAGAACTTAGACGATTTTGTAGGTCAAGAACACTTGCTCTCCAAAGGAATGCCTCTCAGAGTGGCAATCGAAGAAGATAGTCTTCACAGTTGCATCCTTTACGGGCCACCTGGGTGTGGAAAGACCTCATTGGCAGAGGTAATTAAAAACCAAACAAAAAACGAATTCAAGCATTTCAGCGCCGCTACGCAAGGAGTTGGAATTTTGAAGCCCTTGATGAAAGAAGCTACTGAGTCTTTCTTAAAAGCAGGACGTCCCACGGTGATATTCGTGGATGAAATTCATAGATTCAGTAAATCTCAACAAGACACACTTCTTCCTTACGTTGAGTCAGGCGCAGTGATACTCATAGGTGCAACGACTGAAAATCCGAGCTTTGAAGTGAACCCTGCTTTACTTTCAAGATGTCGAGTTTTTGTATTTAAACCACTTTCCAAAGAGAATATCAAAGTTATTTTGAAGAGGGCTTTGGAAGATTCAGATGTCAAGATTTCGGAATCATCATTTGATGAGGTTTCGGAATTGTCTGGAGGGGATGCGCGTACGGCGTTGAATTCTCTTGATGAAGCACTTAAAATTGCCAAGTTGAAAGGTTTAAAAGAGATCGAAAATATTGGAGACCTGATTCAAAAATCCCTTCCTCGATACAGAAAACATGCCGATGAACATTACAATTTCATATCAGCGCTTCACAAATCGATGCGTGGTAGCGATCCGGATGCCGCCGTTTATTATTTGGCCGCCATGTTGGAAGCAGGAGAAGATCCACTTTACGTTGCGCGACGGATTGTGAGATTTGCGTCGGAAGATGTGGGTTTGGCAGATCCGAGGGCGTTGAATATCGCCATAGACGCTTATCAAGCTACGCATTTCATAGGTATGCCGGAATGCACGACGGCCCTTGCAGAAGCCGTAATATATTGCGCGGTTGCTGCAAAGAGCAATGCCACCTATCGTGCGTACAAAGGAGCCGCAAAGGAAGTAAAAGCGCATCCTTACGAAGAAGTTCCGCTTATGCTTCGCAACGCGCCAACAAAATTGATGAAAAATATGGGTTATTCAAATGGATATGTCTATCAACATGATGTAAAAAACGCGTTTCTGGTGGTAAATTACTTACCAGAAAGACTTAAGAGGAAAGTTTTTTATCATCCTACAACACGTGGGCTTGAAGAGAAGATAAAAGATAAAATGGAGAAGTTATGGAAAAAATTCAAAAATTGGGAGAGTTAGCGTGAAGAAAAAAATCCTGTTTTGGAGTGTACTAACGGCTGTCGTTGTCGTTTTGTACTTTTTTACAAAAGAAGTGTTTTCGGGGAACATCATACTCGATCCATATGCGCTGAACATATCATTTCTTCATATCAAGTGGTATGGCATCATCATTGGTTCGTCTGTCATAGTTGCCTATTTGTTAGCCCGTCATCAACTTCTCAAAGAAGGGGTGGATGAAGACGAGTTCCTGTTGGCGATGGTTTTTGTAATTCCGATTGCAGTTTTAGGTGGACGCTTGTACTACGTGGCTTTTACATGGGATTATTTTTCCAAACATCTCAATCAAATTCTCACACCTTGGACCGGTGGTATGGCCATACACGGAGTGCTTCTTGGAGTTTTCTTTGGTGCATGGCTTTTCATAAGGTTGAAAAAGCACTGCTCTTTCACATATCTTCAAGGAATGGATGCATTTGCCATGGTTGCCCCCTTCGCTCAAGCAATGGGAAGATGGGGGAATTTTTTCAATTACGAAGCCTATGGTGCTCCCACCAATCTACCTTGGAAGATGTACGTGCCACCTCAATACAGAATGCCCCAATACGTGAACTACAAATTCTTCACTCCCACATTTTTGTATGAAACGATAGCCGATCTTCTGGTTTTTTACGTAGTTTACACTTATACCAAGAAAAAAAGAAAAAAATTTGGCCAAACTTTTGCTCTATATCTGATTTTATATTCCGTTTTCAGATTTTTCAACGAATCGTTCAGATTAGACAGTCTCTGGTTTTTTAACTTGAGAATTGCTCAAGTGGTTTCCGTAATACTCATAGTTGTTGGAGCATGGCTTTTCGCATATAGCACAAAGAGAGGAAGAGATGTTTCCTTCAACAAAGAAGAGGTGACAAAAGTTTGAATTTGTATGTTTTTGATGGGACTGCTTTGGTTTATCGAGCCTTTTATGCCTTGCCGCCAATGATCACTTCGGATGGTAAGCCAACCAACGCCGTATTTGGTCTTGCGAAGATGTTGGCTAAGTTCACGAAAGAACATCTCGAAGAAGGCGATGCTGTCGTATTCGTCCTCGATACAAAAGAAAAAACTTTTCGCCACACTCTCTTTGAAAATTACAAAGCCAACAGAAAACCGACTCCACAGGAAATGATCGAGCAGATTCCATACGTTGAAAGATTTGTAAGGGGGCTGGGAATACCGGTTTTAAAAGGAACCGGGTTTGAAGCAGATGATGTTATCGCCACGGTTGTGAGGAAACACTCTCACGAATTTGAAGGTGTGTACGTAATAACGGGTGATAAAGATCTCTTGCAACTTGTTGGTGGAAATGTCAAAGTGTTGAGATTTGCATCCCTTGGAGTCAGTGATCTGAAAGAATACGATGAAAGCGTCGTTATAGAAAAATATGGGATAAAGCCTTCGCAGATAGGCGATTATCTTTCGCTTGTTGGTGATAGTGCCGATAACGTGCCAGGTGTAAAAGGAATAGGAGAAAAAGGTGCTTTAAAACTTTTAAAAACTTATGGCGATCTTCAGAACATTTACGAGCATCTTGAAGATCTTCAAAAAAGGTATGCTAAGCTCTTGAGTGTAGGAAAAGAAAGCGCTTCACTTTCAAGAAAATTGGTGCAACTTTCTTACGATGTTCCGTTGACTTTCAAGCCCAAATCGTATAAGGGACCAAATAAATCTGAACTTTCAGAGCTTTTTGATGAATTGGAATTTTCTTCTCTAAAAAAAGAATTCAATTTGTACGATGATGTCAAATCAAGAAGTCCGAAGTACAAAACCATTTGCTCTGTTGAAGAGCTTGAAGAAACACTTAAGAAGATGGAACAGACTGGAAGAATTGCTTTCGATACTGAAACAACTTCGGTTAACCCAATAAATGCCAAGCTCGTTGGCGTATCATTTTCGGATGGAGATAAAAGCTATTACGTTCCGACTGGGCACGTTGATGGGAATAACCTTCCTCTCGAAGAAGTGATCTCTAAAATAAAAAATATCTTGGATAATAAAAACGTGAAAGTCATAGGTCAAAACATAAAGTACGATTTAAGTGTGATGAAAAAATACGGAGTGGCTTTCACCCCTTATTTTGATACGATGATAGCGGCGTACTTGTTGAATCCGAATGAGAGAAAGTTCTCGCTTGATCGGCTCGCAATGAAATATTTGGGATATAAAACTATAACTTACGAAGAGGTTGTTAGTAAAGGGAAGAATTTTTCCAACGTTTCTGTCGAAAAAGCGACACGATATTCCGCTGAAGACTCGGAGGTAACGTACAGGTTGTACAAGGTGTTGAACAAAAAAATGTACGAATACGACTTGACGGATGTTTTCTATAAAATCGAAATGCCACTTGTCGAAGTTCTTTCCACCATGGAGTTAAATGGAGTTTATGTAGACATCTCTTATTTGAAGAAAATTTCCGATAGGTATTCTCGGAAGCTTTCAAATATCGAATCCCAAATATATGATCTTGCAGGCGGAATGCCTTTTAATTTGAATTCACCCAAGCAAGTTTCTGAGGTGCTTTTCAAAAGACTCGGGCTGAAGCCAGGGCGCCGTACGAAAACTCACGGATTTTCAACGAGTGCCAGCGTACTTGAAGAAATGAAAAATGAGCATCCGATAATTCCCTTGCTTTTAGAATACAGAAAGTATTTCAAACTAAAATCCACTTATTTAGACGCTTTCCCAAAGATGATGAATCCGAAAACCTCGAGGGTTCACACTTCTTTTAATCAAACTGGCACTTCCACCGGAAGGCTTTCAAGTAGCGAACCAAATTTGCAGAATATCCCTGCCCGAAATGAAGAAGGGAGGGAAATCAGAAAAGCTATAAGGGCTCAAAGAGAAGGATGGGTTGTGATGAGTGCCGATTACTCTCAAATAGAACTTCGTGTTTTGGCCCATGTCAGCGAAGATCCGGCGCTCATAAAAGCGTTTGAGGATGGAGTTGATATTCATACAGCCACAGCCTCAAAAGTTTACGGTGTTGATGAGAGTGCCGTAACGGATGAAATGAGGCGTGTTGGAAAAATGGTGAACTTTGCCGTGACTTATGGAGTTAGCTCTTATGGATTGTCCAAAAGACTTGGAATTGGTAATTCTGAAGCCGAAAAATTGATAACCAACTATTTCAAAAGCTATCCAAAAGTAAGGAGATATCTTGAAAACACCGTTGAGAGCGCCAAGGAAAAAGGGTACGTTAAAACGATATTTGGGAGAAGAAGAGACGTGCCCTCGATCAAGAGTAAGAATTACAACATTGCTGAAGAGGGAAAACGCATGGCTATAAACGCGCCTATACAAGGCAGTGCGGCTGATATGATCAAACTTGCCATGATAGATATTCACAAGCACCTTGACCGTTACAAAGCGATGATGATACTGCAAGTTCACGACGAGTTGGTTTTTGAATTGCCTGTAAGCGAATTGGGTGAAATCGGGAAAATTGTCAAAGATTCAATGGAAAACGTTATGAAATTGAAAGTCCCGCTCGTTGTAGATGTGGAGGTGGGAGCGACATGGTAGAGAAATCAAGATATTCTAAAATACTCATAGCCGTTGATGGCTCTGAAGTGTCAAGAAATGTGTTTAAACGTGGGATTAAAATTGCCGAGCTCTTCGATTCACAGGTTTGTGTAATCGCGGTGGTAGATACGACAACTACGTATAACTTTTCGGCTGGTATGGAAGAGTCTCCAATGATAACGGGGACAGAAATGGAGCTGTTGAAGAACCAAGAAAAGATGCTGAAAGAGTTCATAAACACTTTGATAAACGAACGTAGGGATATAAGTATGGAAATAAGGTATGGAATCCCACACAAGGAGATAAGCAGTTACGCCAAGGAATGGGAAGCAAGCTTGCTTGTAGTGGGAAGTTACGGAAGAGGTGGATGGATATCCGATCTCATATTTGGATCGACAGCTGAAAAGCTTTTGAAAATGGCAAAGTGCGATGTGTTAGTGGTGAAATCAAAAGATCGCATGTGAATTTTGCACAGAAGATAAAGGGTGGTAAAAAGTGAAAGTATTTTTCAAAACGTACGGTTGCCAGATGAACGTTCGTGATTCCGAGATAATGAAAGGGTATCTTATGGAAGCAGGGCACGAAATTGTAAACTCACTTAAAAATGCCGAGGTTGTTGTGATGAACACCTGTGCTGTGAGAGAAAAGTCTGAAAACAAAGCGTACAGCCTTATAGGTAGACTGAAAAAGAGAGGCATAAGAGTTGGCGTCACAGGATGTGTTGCACAAATAACAGCAAAAGATTTGAAGAAGAGAGGGGCTGATTTCGTTTTAGGAACCCGTGCACTCCAATCGATAGTCGATGCCGTGGAAGGAAAGAAAGAAATAGATCTGTCGGATAACATCACGAAAATAGATCATGATTTGCTTTTAGGAAGAAGTAGAGGTCATCATGCGTGGGTTAACATCATAGCAGGATGCAATAAATTTTGCACTTATTGCATAGTTCCTTACACGCGAGGTCGGGAAATATCCAGACCCATGGCAGACGTGATCGAAGAGGTGAAAAAACTTGCCAAATCTGCTCACAATCAAATAACTTTCCTTGGGCAAAATGTCGACTCTTACGGTAAAGATCTTAAAGATGGTACATCTTTGGCCGAGCTTCTCAAGCGAGTCTACAATGTGCAAGGGATAGAGAGATTTTGGTTTTTAACTTCTTACCCATCCGATATAAGCGACGAATTGATAGAGGTAGTTGCCCAGCATCCAAAAATCTCGCGCAATTTTCACTTACCTCCTCAGTCTGGAAGTAATTCGATATTAAAACGTATGAACAGACGCTACACTGTAGAAGAATATGTTGAATTGATCAAAAAGATAAGAGCGAACGTTGAAAATGTCACGATCGGGGGTGACGTTATCATCGGTTTTCCAGGAGAGACGGATGAAGATTTCGAACAAACGCTCTCTTTGGTAAGGAAAATCAAATACATGAGGCTTAACCTTGCACCTTATTCTCCAAGACCTGGAACTATTGCTACAAGATTTTACAAGGATGATGTTCCCATGCAGGTGAAAAAAGGAAGAATGGCAAAGCTTTCCAAACTTCAACACGGCATTATGTTGGGGCTAAATGAGAAGCTTGTTGGAAAAAACGTTGAAATAATAGTCGAAGGGAAAACAGAGAACGAGTGCTACGGGCGAACGATCGGTAACAGAATGGTTTTTTTTAAAGGCAATGTGCCGGAGGGTGAGACTGTAAAAGTCAACATCAAACGTGCCACAGCCGGTCCACTTTATGCAGAATTGCATAGGAAGGTGTTGAAAGTTGTCAAATGATCTAACACCTATGATGGTACAGTACACGGATCTGAAAAGGCAATACCCAGACAGTGTCCTTCTTTTTAGAGTGGGGGACTTTTACGAGGCATTTGGCATGGATGCGAAATACATTTCAAAGGCGCTGGGGCTGGTTTTAACCCATCGAGGGGACCAACCTATGGCTGGCATTCCCCATCATGCTTTGGACGTATATTTGAAAAAACTTGTAGAGCAGGGAAACAAGGTTGCAATATGCGATCAACTTGAGAATCCAAAATACGCGAAAGGTCTTGTCAAAAGAGACGTGACACGTGTCGTAACACCCGGCACGTTGATAAATGACGACGCTTTGACAACGGAAAATAATTACATATCTGCCATATATTCCACATCCGTTGCACTGGTTGACATATCCACTGGTGATTTCATAGTCGAATCCTCATTGGACGCCGTGGAAAGGTATTCCCCAAGGCACATTTTATACACTAAAGAAGATCCGGTCCCAAATATTTCAGGGGTTTTCAAGGAGAAAGTTGAAGATTGGTATTTCGATTCAAAAAATTCAATTCAGACTCTTGAAGAACAGTTCAAAGTCGATGATATCTCGTTTTTAGAACTTTCACAAGAAGAATTGATAGCTTGTGCCGCGGTTTTGAAGTACCTTCAGATAACACAAAAAAGGATTCTTTCCAACCTTCGACCCCCCAAAAAATTCAGGAATGACACACACATGTTCTTAGACGCCGACACGCTTTCCAATTTAGACGTGATAAAGAAAAACGGCAACTCGCTTTATTCTCATATGAATCGCTGTGTTACTCGAATGGGGCAAAGGTTGTTGAAACGTGAGATCATCGCTCCACTCGTACAAAAAAGTAAGATAGAGTACAGATTGGGTACCGTGGAGAAGTTTACAAAAAGAGAGAAGGATCTTTTATCCTTAAGAAAAATTCTTTTCAAAATTCAAGATGTTGAGCGCATCATCGCCAGAGTGGCATACCCTGCTGCTACCCCATCGGATTTAGTTGCGCTCCGTGAGAGTATCCAAGGATTTGAGGAATTGAACTCTTGGATCGATTCAACCAAGATTTTTGAGGAACTGAAACTCGAAGAACTTGGGCGGCTAAAAGAACTGTTAAAGCGTGCCGTTGTCAATGAACCCGTAGGTGAAGTTGGTAGTGGCAACGTGATCGCAGAAGGATTTTCACAAGAATTAGATGATGCACGTTCAATTATTGCAGACGTTGACAATTATCTAAAAGTGTATCAAGAGGAAATTCGTTCGAGGCTGAACGTAAAAGCAAAAGTTGGGTACAGCAACGTTTTTGGTTATTACATTGAAATATCCAAATCCTACAAAGGCGAAATTCCACATGAATACACTCGAAAGCAAACACTTGTGAACTCAGAAAGATATATAACGCCAGAACTTTCAGAAATAGAAGAAAGAGTTTTACACGCATCGGAGATCGTGAAATCACTCGAGAACGAAATATTTGACAAAATATGTAGCGAAATTTTGAAAGAAAAAGAAAAGCTGCTTAAGAACTCTTACAGAGTTGCTTTTATGGATATGATTTCATCTTTTGCTCGCTTAGCCATAGATGAAAATTACACTCGACCTCTGTTTGATGATCACGTGGATTTAAGTGATAACAGGCATCCCATAGTTGAAAAACGTGTTCAAGAATTCGTTCCCAACGATTTTAAAATGAATGAAAGGAAAGACTTTGTGATTCTTACTGGGCCAAATATGTCTGGGAAATCCACCTTCATCAGACAAATTGCGCTTACGTCTATAATGGCACAGATTGGTTCTTTTGTTCCAGCAAAAAAAGCTGTGCTTAAAATTTTCGATCGGATTTTTACACGCATAGGGGCACGCGACGACATAATGTCAAATAGAAGTACGTTCTTGGTGGAAATGTCAGAAGTTGCGACGATTTTACATGCCGCGACAAAAAATTCGTTGATCGTATTAGACGAAGTGGGAAGGGGAACAAGCACTTTTGATGGATTAAGCATAGCTTGGGCTGTTTCTGAATACATTTCGCAGAAATTGAAAGCTTTCACGGTATTTGCGACTCATTACAACGAATTGGCTGAACTGGAAAAAATTTATCCAGGCGTGTTCAATCTCACGATAAAAGTTGTGGAAAGTGAAGATAAAGTACTTTTTCTTCACAAGGTAGTTCTTGGAAGTGCTGACAAGAGTTATGGAATAGAAGTTGCCAGAATAGCCGGCGTTCCTGAAGAAGTAGTGCGAAGGGCATATCAAGTGGCAGACGCTCTCGCATCAACAAGCCAAATAAAAAAGAGTGTCCGTTTTCTTACCTTGGGAGAAGTGGAAGCCATCAAGAAAAAATTGAAAAAAGTGGGAAAAGATCAGATGATATTCTTTAAGGAGGAAAAAATATGAAAAAAATAGCGATCATAACAAGCGGTGGAGATTCTCCAGGAATGAATGCTGCAATAAGATCCGTTGTTAGATATGGTGTGTCGAAAGGCATGGAAATGTACGGAATAATGCGTGGATATACCGGTTTGCTTGAAGACGATATGGTACAACTGAATTTCTCAGATGTTGGTGGAATTATGGAGAGAGGTGGCACAATCCTAAGAACGGCACGCTGTGAGGAATTCAAAGTGGATCGTGGAAGAGTGGAAGCCTACAAAATATTGAAAAACCGGAAAATTGATGGTCTCGTGGTGATAGGAGGGGATGGAAGCTTAAACGGTGCCACACTGATTGCAAACGAAAGTGATGTCAAAGTTGTCGGAATCCCAGCAAGCATAGACAACGATATACACGGCACGGATATGTGTATAGGTGTGGATACTTGTTTGAATACGGTTGTGGAAAACATTCAAAAGCTTAAGGATACCGCTTCTTCGCATGAACGTGCCTTTATAGTGGAAACTATGGGAAGAAATTGTGGCTACATTGCGCTCGTTGCTGGATTAACGACTGGTTCCGAAGCGATAGTGATCCCGGAAGTAAAAGTTGACTATCAAGCTTTAGCAGATAAACTACTTGCTGGTAAGAAACGCGGAAAGGTGAACAGCATAGTCGTGGTCGCTGAAGGAGCTGCAAGTGCTTACACCGTTGCAAGGCATCTTGAGAATCGCACGGGCTATGAAACACGCGTAACTATCCTCGGACACGTTCAACGTGGTGGTTCTCCAAGTGTTTTCGATAGACTTTTAGCCTCAAGGCTTGGTGCGAATGCTGTCCAATCCTTGTTGGACGGTAAGAATGACATAATGGTTGGTCTTGAGGGAAGTAAGATATCTTCTTTGAGTTTAGATGAGGTCTTACAAACGAAGAAAGAACTTGATCTGAATCTATACGATTTGGCCAACACTTTGTCATGAAATCAGGAGGTGAGTTGGTGAGAGAGAGGAAAACGAAAATAGTTTGCACGATAGGTCCATCCACAATGACCAAACAAATGCTCGAATCTTTGGTGAGAAGTGGCATGAATGTAGCACGTTTGAACATGTCTCACGGAGTTCATGAAGAGAAAGCCACCGTGATAGAAGATCTAAGAGAGATTAGAAGGAGACTTGGCGTTCCACTTGCGATAATGGTAGATGTTGAAGGGCCTAAGATAAGAACGGGCGAATTAAAAGAGGAACAAATAGAACTCAAAAAAGGTAGCGAATTGATCTTAACGACAAAAGATATCGTTGGGGATGAACAACTGATATCGATCGATTACAAAAACCTTCCAGAAGATGTCAAGGCGGGGGACAAGATACTCATGAATGATGGACTTATCGCTTTGGAAGTCATATCAACGACAAACGATGAGATAAAAACGAAAGTTTTGAATTCTGGAGTGATAACTCACCATCGTGGAGTGAATGTTCCTGGCGTTGAACTTGGAATTCCGCCATTTACCGAAAAAGATGTGAGAGATCTGAAGTTTGCAGCCGATATGAAGCCGGATTACATTGCACAGTCATTTGTCAGAAAAGCAGAAGATGTACTCGAAACTCGAAAGATATTGAAAGAAAACGGGATGTCCCATGCGAGGATAATATCCAAAATTGAAACCAAGCAAGCGTTGGAGAATTTAGACGAAATACTGAATGTGTCTGACGGAGCAATGGTTGCGCGTGGAGATCTTGGTGTGGAAATTGAACCGGAAGAATTGCCGGTTGCTCAGAAGAGAATAATAAGGGAATGTAACGCAAGGGCAATTCCCGTTATAACTGCCACGCAAATGCTTGAATCCATGGTCAACAACCCACGCCCAACGCGTGCTGAGATCACCGACGTTGCGAACGCAGTTTTCGATGGAACGGATGCGGTAATGCTCTCGGAGGAAACGGCAATGGGTAAATACCCAATAGAGGCTGTCGAATTCATGAGTAAGATAACAAAAAAAGCTGAAGAGTACCTTGAAACATCTGAAAAGACAAGAATATTGAGGCCTGTAAAATGTGATGAAATCAGTGATGCGATATCATTTTCAGCATGGAAGTTGAGTGTCGATCTTGAGAGTGATGTAATAGTCGCTTCAACCAGTTCGGGATTAACAGCAAGACATATCTCGCATTTCAGGCCATCGGCAACGATCTTGTCACCAACTCCCACAGAATCGACTTACCATGCTTTGGCTCTTGTATGGGGAGTTCTTCCCGTTGTGATCGACAGGGTTCAATCTACTGATAAAATGGTAGAACAATCAACGGAAAAGCTCGTTGCGTTGGGGTTGGCAAAACCTGGAGACAGATTTGTTCTCACAGCCGGGATTCCATGGGGGGTTTCAGGTACCACCAACATGATAAAAGTGCAAGAGATTACCAAAGATTAATTCACGCCTACATTTTGATAGAGCGCGGCGATCTTTTCAACGATATTGGTAAAAGCTTTCACGATGTTAGGATCGAATTGGCTTCCGGAATTTTTTACGAGCTCATCTACCGCTTCTATCAGGTGACGAGCATCTTTGTAGGAACGTTTGCTAACTATGGCATCAAATGAATCAGAGACGTTGACTATGCGGGCCTCTATAGGAATTTCTTCACCCTTGAGTCCTTGAGGATAACCTTTACCGTCATATCTTTCGTGATGGTAAAGGGCTATTTTTTGAGCGCGTTTCAAAATAGGGAATTCACTTTCGAGTATACGGCCACCCGCTTCCGTGTGGGTTTTCATGATCTTCCATTCTTCATCATCCAAAGGGCCTTTTTTGAACAGAATGGAATCTGGTATTGCAATTTTACCTATATCATGAAGTGGAGCTGTGATGCGCATTTCTATGACTTCTTGAGGAGACATACCCATTTCTTCAGCCAATAATTCTGAGACTTTCCCCACTCTTTGAGTGTGATTGGCCGTTTCATTGTCGCGTATGAGTGCGATGCTGTTAAGCTTTTCCAAGAACATGAATACAAGAGAATCGTTTTCTTTTGTGAGGGTAACCAATCTTTTCACAAATTTGTGAAGTCCAGCGCTTCTCTCACGTGTGTAAGGCTTGTCCAATTCAATGGCTGCGTAAAATACTGAGACGATCGTTGCAACTTCTGATTGTTCTAAGGGCATTTCAATGATCTCATCTGCTCCAGCACTTAATGCTTCTTCTTTTATCAACTCATTTTTATATGGAATTATTGCAAACAAAAGAACTCTTTCATTGCGTTCCCTTAGATTTCTTAGCTTTTCTATACCTTTCTCATTTTCAACGTCCACTAAGAACATTCCGATATCGTTGAATTCCTCTGGAATTTGAAGAAAATCTATATCTTGGTCTCTCAAACTGGAAGACAAAACATCTCTCAAAAATTCATTTTCAGAAGATAAAAAAATTTCCATTTGTCCCCCTTTTTTTCTCTTAAAGACTCTTCACTTTTCGGGTGTATTCTAAGTACTTGCCTTTGATTTTTATTATCGCCTTGAAAGAGTATGTTCCAGTGGATGGGAAGGTTATCGTTTTCCAACTTTTGGAATCCACAAGAAGTCTTGTACCACCAGACGGTATGATAACGTTGTGTGGGGAAATGTCAGAAAATCTGTAAAGTTCTGTACTTCCATTTTTGATCGTAACGGTAATTGAATCAAGGACTACGAATTTCTTCTTTAAAGCGGTGTTAATCAGCCAAAGAGAGAAGTTCACAGGTTCTCCTTGATTCACGATCATCGGAATGTCAGAATTGAGTTTTAATTCGCTTATTTCCCCTATTTTAGAAGAGTTGATCACAAAAAATGTTGAAGTTGCGCTGAGCTCTTTGTTAGCGATGATGTCGGTGTGTAAATAATACTTTCCTGTTTCTTTGATCGGGCTCATGTTGTACGTGTACAACAGCTTGCTTTCAGACGGACTGAGATAGATCTGAGAAGGAATGCTAAAATCCTTTGTGTACATTTTTTTTAATTTTTCATTGTAAAGAGAGAATCTCACACTCTCGCTTTTTATGTTCAACGATTGAGGAGTGTTGTTCTTCACGTATAATTTGAAGGTTCCAGCTTCGTTTACTTTAAAAAAATCTTGACCCGACTCCAAAACAGCTTGAACATTTGAAACGTACACGAATTCTTTGGAAAGGTGAACGGCTTTTCCGTTAAAATTCATAAGAACGTTGACATGGTAGTCTCCAGAAGGGAGAGAAGCCAATTCGATTTCATGTTTGAGATCGTATATCAAAACGCTGTTTTTCGCTTTGATGTTTGAATTAATGGTTTTGTCAAAATGAAAGTTGTATATATCGCTGCTCGAATCAGAACTTATTCTGACGTTAAAAGAATATATGAAGAATTTTTCGTCTTTGTTCGATATGTTTGTGGCATAGATCTTGAATTCAAAAGGTTCTCCAGAAAGAAATTCACTTTTGCTCGCGGATATGTATATTTGGAAATTTCCGATAGTTTTTAAAGATTCACTCAAAACGTTTCTCTGCTTTTGGGTAACGAAGTAGACAAACACTATCACGACAACCAACAAAATGTTGAAAAAGAGTATCAACTTACCTCTTTTGTTCATGTGAGGTGGAGAATGCCTGCGGCTTTTTTCATCGTCTACTTTTTCCCATTCTTCCGGAGAACGGGAATGATACTCGTACTTGCCTTGATTCATTCCTTTCTCACCACTCGATTGATTTCTTCGTAAGAAGTTATTCCTCTCAGTATTTTTTCCACTCCATCCTCAAACATCGTTCTCATTCCACCACGCCTTGCTTCAGCCCTGATCTCGGCATCCGATGCTCCTTTGTTCATGAGTACTCTTATTTGTGGTGTCACGATCATAACTTCGTTTATGGCTGTTCTTCCACTGTAACCGTCTTGACAAGTTGGGCATCTGCCAGGGTCGTACATTTTGAGTTCAAGTTCTGGATAGAGTTTTCTGGCAACTTCTAAAACTTCTTTGTTCGGTGGAACTTCGTTTTTGCAACCACCACAAAGTTTGCGAACAAGTCTTTGACCTACCACACCTATTAACGAAACCCCTATCATGTGTGGATCGAGTCCTAAATTCACAAGCCTTGAAATGGCCGAAGGGGCATCATTCGTGTGCAAAGTGCTGAAAACAAGGTGGCCTGTCATGGAAGCTTCCATGGCCAATTGTGCTGTTTCTCTGTCTCGAATCTCACCAACCATCACGATGTTCGGATCCTGTCTCAAAATGGATCTTAAAAACCTTGCGTAAGTCAGCCCTATTTCAGGGTTAACTTGGCATTGATTTACACCGTCTATGTTGTATTCAACAGGATCTTCAACGGTTACTATGTTCTTTGCTACATCCTTTATCTCGTTTATCGCGGCGACTAATGTGGTGGATTTTCCGCTTCCCGTTGGGCCGGTAAGGAGTACAATCCCATAAGGATAATTTATAAGCTCTCTAAATCTCTTGGTGTTGTACTCACTGAATCCTAAATCAGAGATTTTTTGCTCTGATGCAGAAACTTTCAAAATTCTCATAACTATCTTTTCGCCGTACACAGTGGGCATAGTCGATACTCTAAAATCGTACTGCTCTCCTTGATATTTCATGAAAAACTTGCCATCTTGAGGGAGCCGTTTTTCCGATATGTCCAATCCTGACATGATCTTTATTCTTGACACGATCGATGAATGTGTTCTCAGAGGGTAGGTTGTCACTTTTTTCAAAATACCGTCTACTCTATATCTAACGTTAACCATGGTTCGGGTAGGTTCTACATGTATATCACTTGCTCCTTGTACTATTCCACCTTCGACTATCGCTTTTACAAGCCTGACAGCTGGAGCTTCTTCTTCTTTTTCTTCCCCTATATCTTCTTCTATTTTTACTTCTTCTTGTGGAAGATCTTCAAACGTATCGACAATGCCGGTGTCAATCTGAGAACCGTATATAGATTGGTAAACGGTGTCGAAGAGATCCGTGGGAACTATTGCAACTTTCACGTTCATTGCGGTAATAAAGCGTATCTCACGTACTATTTGTGTGTAATTAATGGCATTGTCTGTGGCCACGTACAACGCATTTCTTTCTTTCTTATATGGAATCAACCTGTAAGTGCTTGCCAAATTCTTTGGAATGGAGTTTATCACTTCAAAAGGGATGTTTGTAGGAATCTCATCAAGCTTGGGAAGACCATATTGAGTCGACAAGGCATCGGCTATGTCATTCCATGTTACAAAGTGGTTCTCTACAAGAACCCGTCCTAAAGGTTTACCACTGGATTTCGAAACCTCAAGGGCCCTTTCCAATATTTCAGGAGTTATGTAGCCTTTTGATAACAATATTTCGCCTATTCTCTTAAAAGTTGCCACTTGTTAGCCTCCATTTTGAACGATCTTAAACACAAAAACCACAAGAATGCCACGAAAATAACTCGGTCAATCTTGTGGAACCTTGTGTAAGGTAAAAATATGGAACCGTTTTTACTTTAAAAACTCATCGAGCCCGGAACGGTATATTGCCGGAATATCGTTATCGTTGAAAAGTAGCTTTTCTGCTTCTTCAAATCCAGTGGCAATGAGCGTAACTCTCATTTCATCTTCTGGTATGGAATCGTCTATTATGAGTCCGAATTTCACGTCGGCTTCTTCACTGCACCCTTGACGTATCACAGAAGCAGCAACATGCATTTCTTTCATGGTCACGTTCTTCGGAGCGGAAACATTCAAAATTATGGCAGAAGCGTTGTTAACTGGTTGCTCTAAAAGCCTGGATTCCATTGCCATTTTTGCGGCATCTTCTGCTCGATTTTCACCGTTCCCAATTCCTATACCAAGCATGGCGGGACCAGCATTCCTCATTATAGATTCCACATCCGCAAAATCAAGGTTTATGTATCCGCGCTTTGTAATGAGCTCAGATATCCCCTTAACACCTTGATGCAAAGTTTCATCGGCTTTCAGAAATGCCTCTGGAATGGTGATGTCAACGGGAAGCTCCTCCAAAAGTTTGTTGTTCGATATGCGTATTAAAGTGTCAACGTTGCTTTTAAGGTTTTTGAGACCTTCCATGGCAATGCGCCATCTACTGTTCCCTTCGAAATAAAATGGTGTTGTAACGATTGCAACCGTTAATATACCGAGTTCACGTGCGATGCGCGCAATAACAGGAGTGGCCCCCGTGCCTGTTCCACCACCCAATCCGGCTGTGAGGAAGAGTAAATCCGTATCGTCGAGCACTTTTCCGATCTCGTCCATGCTTTCTTCAGCTGCTCTTTCTCCTATTTCTGGATAGCCACCTGCACCGAGTCCTCTGGTGGTCTCGGCACCCAATTGAATTGTGACATCAGCCTGGCTGGCTTCGAGTACTTGAAGATCGGTGTTTGCCGAAACGAAAATGACATCACCTATCCCCGATTCTATCATTCTGCCGATTGCGTTGTTTCCGGATCCCCCCACACCCATTACTTTTATGGTTGGAATACGTTTAACCTTTCTTTCACGCTTGCTACCTTCTTCTTCGATCTCAAAAGGCATTTGTTTACCTCCCTTTTGAAGAGCTCATACCAATTTCTTTAAAAATTCCCACACTCTTTTCAGAAAGCCTATTTCGTTGGAGCGATCTTTATCTTGACTACTGTTAACAGTAGTCAAGGAAGTCTTAAGCGCCATGTTAAATGTTTTCCTTGGCAAAAATCCATATCTGAATCTGTGCACAAAAGCCCCAAAGAGTAAGCTGTACGATGCAGAAGATATTATATCTTCTGCACCGTTAACTATCACGTTGTTTGAAGAAGCATAAGTGCCATTTCTAGATGTCATGTTGTAAACGGATGAACCTACCTTTGGTATTCCAGGAATTGAAGCTCCTCCTCCAGTTATCACCACGCCTACAGGGCTAAAAGCGGGATCGTTAAGAATCTGGTTAACACTTCTTCTTGAGATGCTCAATATTTCCCTTGTTCTTGCGTATGCCGTTAGCGAAATCGATCTTTTTTTAACCTCTTTCTTCGTTTTGTTGTCAAAATCCGTAGTCTCTACCATTTCATTCTCTTCTACTTCTTCATAATTCAAATTAGAATGGTAGAACAGCAAACGCTCAGCCTCTGTGTAAGAAACTTTAAAAACTTTGGCTATATCTTTGATTATGTTGTAAACCCCAAGTGGGACGAAGCGGAACCCTATTGGAACTCCGTTCGCATACGCTATAACCTTTGTGGTGCTGTAGCCCATTTCCAAACACAATATTCCACGATCTTTTTCACTCTCATTCAGCACACCTTCGGCAGCGAGAATACCTGGGTGAGACATAGATACAGAGGTGAAATCATATCCTTCAAACAGACTCAATATCTCGTCTCGATCCTTTTTTTCAGTTTTGACAAGTACCACATCACTTGATATTTTGGTAGTCAACATGGAAACGGGGTTTGTCACACTGCGACCATCATCTAATTTGTATCGGATGGGAATCACATCTACGATGTCATCTTGCTTCATTAAAGCGGAATGTATGTCCCTAATGTAGGATTCTTTCACTACTTCTGGTTTATCTTTAGACAAAACGTTCTCAATCCGCTTTTTTTCCATCTGAAAGATGTCAGAAGAAGTTGTGATCAAAAGATCTCCAAATGGAACTTTCTTATTCATCTGTGATTGAAGTTCCCCCAGGGCTTCTCCAATGCTTGCGTGGAGTCCAACCGCATCAACGATCCCCTCCACCGAAAAACCATTAGATTTTACGGTGGAGTAACCTAAAATTTTAAAGCCGTCGCTTACTCTTTCACCTAAAGCAGCTTTGATATTGTAAGTGCCTATGTCTACAACTGTCATTATTCCCCCTATTTTCGCCATGGAAACAGCCAGCCTCCGCCAGCTCCACACCTCCTCGTTTTGGGGTGTAAATTACATCTCACGTTTTTGATTCGCAATTCTCACTTATCCAGCACCTTCGACAGAACCTCTTGCTTTACAGTCACGGTGTTTAGATATCCTATTTAGGATTTATACCTTTGTACAATTTGAGCTATTATACAACATAACTCTAAAAAAATCGAAATCAAAGAGCAAAGTGCTTTTCAATATTTTCAACTACAGACTTAAATATTTGTCCTGACTCTTTTCTCCCGTCAAGTATGACAAATCTTTTGGAGTTTCTAAGTGAGCTGTATCCATTCATCACTTTTTTCATGAATTCCCATCCTTCGGATTCTAGCCTGTCCTTTTTTGCATGTAATCTCTTTTCAAAAGTTTTTTTATCTATTTCCAAATAGAATGTCAGATCAGGATAAAGCATGTCAGTTGCAAATTCATTTATCAAAGTTACCATTCTTTTTCCAAGTCCTCTTCCAAACCCTTGATAAGCAAGCGAAGAATCTACATATCTATCAAGTACAACGTACTTTCCCAAATTAAGTTGTGGTTTGATCTCTTTTTCAACCAATTGTGCTCGAGACGCCGCATACAGCAAAAATTCGGTTTTGGCACCCATATCCATGTTCTCTTTATCAAGAAGAATATCCCTTATCTTTTCACCAATAGAGGTTCCGCCAGGTTCTCTAAATACGGAGAAATCCACCATTTTCCCTTTAAAATACTTTCCAAGCAAGTCTATCTGTGTTGATTTTCCGCATCCATCTATCCCTTCAAATGTTATAAGCGGCATTTCAAGCCCCCTCTACTCATGAGTTTGATCTTTTTCGTAAAAACTCGCGAATCTTGGAAAGAAACTCACAACTACGTTTCCTATTGGCCCATTTCTCTGCTTACCAATTATTATTTCTGCATCTCTTGGACTGTTGAAGTCAATTGGCATTTCATCATCATCCTTTTGTCGTTTTTTGTAATAGTCTTCACGATGTATAAAGATCACCATATCGGCATCTTGTTCAATTGCGCCCGATTCTCTCAAATCGCTCAATCTTGGTCTCTTTTCATCGCGCTGTTCTACAGCCCTTGAAAGTTGTGAAAGTGCAACCACACACACGTTTAGTTCTCTTGCGAGAAGTTTTAAAGAACGAGATATTTCGGAGATCTCTTGTTGCCTATTTTCATGAGTATTTCTACTGTGCATGAGCTGAAGATAATCTACAAACATCACGTCCATTCCATATTCCTTTTTTATCTTACGAGCTTTTGTTCTTAATTTCATCACATCCAACGATGGATCGTCATCTATAACCATACGCGCATTTCGCAACCTGTTGGCCGCATCTGTTAAGCGTCTCCAATCATCTGGACTTATAGATCCGGAACGGATGTTCTTGAGATCGACGTAACCTTCGGCACACAACATTCTTTGTGCTAGCTGCTCAGAGGACATTTCAAGACTGAAAAAAGTGACGTTGTAATCGTAACGAAGAGAAATATTTCGAGCCATAGTAAGCGCTAAGGAGGTTTTGCCTAACGATGGACGAGCGGCGATTATAACAAGGTCTGACTTGTGAAGTCCAGAGCTCATGCCATCAAGTTCTCTAAATCCGGTTGGTATTCCTGAAACGTATATACCACCTTCGGGGGACTCTTTTTCAATTTTCAATTTTTCTATGCGCTCAAAAGATGAATCTATAACGTTTTTTATGGGCATGTACGATCGGGTCGTTCTGTCTTCCGCAATTTTGAAGATCATTCTTTCGGCATCATCAAGTATGCCTTCTACATCACCTTGTTCATACGAAAGTTTCGCGATCTTAGAGGCGGTACTTATCAATTGACGTAGAATGGATTTTTCTTTCACGATCTTCGCGTAATAATCCACATTTGACACGATCGGGACTGCATCGGCAAGGTGCATTACACCGATTTCCCCTCCAGCAAGATCTAATTGCTTTTTAGTTCTAAGCGCTTCTGCCACCGAAAGCACGTCTATCGGTTCAGAATTTTGAAAAAGCTCTTCCATTGCTTTGAAAACTAATTTCGTTGGTGTGAAATAAAAATCAGATGAAGTAAGCGTTTCAAACACAACTTCAGCCGCATCAGGTTCAAGGAAAAGTGCTCCTATGACCGCTTCTTCAGCTTCTTTGCTCTGAGGTAATACGTTGGGATTTGCCATTTTTTTGCTCCTTAAAACAACGAGAATCCAAAATTCCCCGTTACAGGATCGACAGAAACGTACTTTTCAGGGAACGCCGTTATGTAAAGGGTAAGTGAGAAATTTGATATCTTGAATCCGCCTGCTGTAGAAATGTTCATAGTACCTCTTAACCCCAAACAGTCCAAACTCTTTGAAAAATTCAAAGCCATTGATTGCAATTGACCATTTGAGATGTTACCTTTAGATGATATCCCAATTCCAAAGTCTTTTAAATTTGCTGAGGTTTCAAAATTGAGGCTTTCAATGGAGAGATCCTGTGATTTCAAAATGAATTGAGTTGAGAGTTTGAAATTGTATAGAAAGAGTAATCGCTTAATAGAGGCAGTAAATTTATTCGATATGTTCGAAAAGGACTTAGAATTGTAATCGTAAAGTGTCTCTGCATGATAGGAAAGTCCGCTCCACTTGGAATCCAAAGTGTATTTGGTGTTTATCAATTTCGGTGATGGATTTATTATTGTGCTGGTATTCAAAGAATTTGAAATTCCAAAAATCTTGAACTTGGATGATGTTGTAAGCGTTGTATTTGATAAAGGACTAAGATGGTTGTTCAAATCGTACGAAAATTTTGCCAAGGCGCTCAATGGAATTATTGGAAAATTGTAACCTGCGGAAAAAACCACGTTGTTTTGATAGTTATGAGTATCGAAGTTTGAAACACTTTTCCCTCCAACTTGTACAAAAGTGTGAAGTGCTGAAAGTTTGACTCCCATCAAGTTGTAAGAGAGTTTAGTTTTAACTATCGCTGCAATTCTATTTGCCATAGAGACGTTTTCACTTTCAATTTTGAATCCCGTTTTAGCTCCATAAGTTAAATTTAAATTCATTCCAAATAATTTGTAAGCGATCGAATCAAATCCATAGCTTGCATCGACAAAAGCTGAATATCCCAAGGGCTGATTGGAGGCCAACGAAAGACCTCCAGAATACGTACCCCCAATGGATTTGAGGGTAAGAATTCGAAGTGGCCAAGAGAATTTCCCGGAGATCGAGTTCGTATCTGAAAAATTACCGGATGGCATTGAAAAATATCCTTTTCCATTCAATTTCCCAGTGATTTTCATTTTCCCCCAAGAAGTGTTGATGCTCTTTACGGAATACGGGATATCATATCTTTGAGATCTTCCTGATACGTCTTGGAGTGCCTTCATAGATAGCAACCCTCCTATTGCTGGCCCACTGAATGAAAAATCTAAGTTTTGATGATTGGATTTTACATTGTTTTGATAGTTAAAAGACGTTTTGTACTTCTTAAAAAAGGTTTGAGACAATCCAAATTTGACGATTTCGCTTAAGAGAGTGTTGTTTTCTGAAGAGCGGCGATACGAAAAACTGTACGGAAAAGTAGCCAACTTCCCTAAAATGTCAAAACCTTGAGTTGAGGGGCCTTTCTCATAAGAAGTGAAATAAGCGTCTCCACTCAGAGAATCACTTGGAGAAAAGTTGAACTTAACGGCACTGTACCATCCATGTGTGGTTGAATGGTTGAAAGAAACCTCCATGGGTTGTTTTCCACCTGTCAACGAATAGTAGTACTGCGGCAGGTAGAGAACGGGTATTCCAAAAATGTACATGACTAAATTGTAGGCGATAAGATGATCATCAGGCACAAAATAGATTTTAGAGGCTTCCATTTTGTAGTGAGGAGGATTGGATTTACATGTTGTTATATACCCTGGTTCTATGATGCTTGTTCCACTTTTGGTACTGTAGATGGACTTTGATCCGTGAAAGTAAACATCTTTTTTTACGCCCTTTGCGTTTTTCACTTTAACGATTCCGTTTATATTGTCCATAAGAGCCGTTTGTTTTTGAAATTCGACGGTTATTTTGGAAGAAAAGAGTTTCCTTTCTCCTTGAGAATAAATAACATTTCCACTGAAAATGGCGAAAGCAGCGTGCCCATTTTCATCGAATAATATCTTCAAAGAAGAGGCGCTAACAGTGTAATTAAGTGATTTAACGTTGACTCCCCCACTGTAAATTACCTCTGTTGCAGATAACATCTCTAACTGTCCTGCCGTGATGTTGAATATTTGGCTTCCAAAGGCTCTTCCTGACGATGCTAAAATAAAAGCGATTATCATGATTGGCATTATTCTAACGGCAAATTCCTTTATTTTGAACATCACTTGACTGTCTAACAACAGGAAAAAGGCCAATCCTAATCCCGCAAAAACCAGATCCGGTGCCCAAGCTGCCATTTCTGGGGAGAATGTGCCATTTTTCCCCAAAGCACTCAGCCATGCTCCTGACCCTTGATAGAGCACAACCAATAGGAATGTTACTATTACTCCCCATGATTTGCTTTTTATTCCAAAGAAGAGCGAAAATGGTACTCCCAAAAATGCTATTATCAAAGCTCCTAAAGCATTGGCAAAACGGGAATTCAATTCGACAATGAAGATCCTTGGATCCAATCCCAGCTTTCTGAAGAGTTTTATACGATCCATAAGCTCACGCGAACTCATTGAATTTGGAGATTTCTGAGAGCGAATGAAGCGTACGATATCTTCTGTTATGTTTAGTTTCATCGTTTGGAAAGACATATCGAATGTCATAATCCCATTCTTCAGTGTGTAAATTCTTCCGTTTTTTAAATACCATTTTCCCTTTTCAAGATATGCGCTCTTTGCATAAGTAACAGAAATGTCATTTGCAGAGATCTTGTACATAAGTACATCATCAAAGCTTTCCGTGTTTGGATCGAATTTCTTCACGTAGAAATAACTATCGTTTGCTTTGAAGAAAGTGTTTGTCTTTATCTGTGGAACTTTTGAATTAAAAACGG
>CAYYEU010000012.1:0-21241 GCA_964470975.1 uncultured Mesoaciditoga sp.
GCTTTGAAGATGGTTTAAAAGGAATTGAAGGTAAAGTGGTCGATCCAAGGAATCCGCCATGGAAGTAAAAAGTGAGAAGAACCAAGAAAAAAAACTCTTAAGAAACCTTGGAGTTGCCCTTCTATCAAGTTTTTCAGTGGTTGCTATGTTCTTAATATTCTCCAGAGGAGAAAATGTCTTCAAGGTCATCACTGAATTTCCACCATTTGAAATTTTTGTAGGTTTTGCTCTTTTTTCCTTGGTTTTCGTTGTTGACTCTTCAAGAACCATCGTACTGTCGCATTTTTTAGGGGAGAAAGTTTCCTGGAGTGTGGCAATGAGAAATTCCATTTTAGGTTATTTTTTTACATACATAACTCCTTTTTCAGCTGGCGGGCAGCCATATCAAATTTACCACTTATCCAAATGGCACGTTAGCGCTGAGAATTCCTCGGCTATTATTCTGACAAGATGGAGCAACATGCTGATATTCCTTTCAATTTCTTCGTTACTTTTGATGAAGAAGTATCTTTCTTACATTCAGGTTGGGATACCTTTAGTGAGTGAAGCTTTGTGGATCATCATAATACTTAGTGTCACTTTCTCATTGGGGATGGTGGTGTTCTTCCTCGTTCCAAAATTTGGCATGGAAGCGATAATGCATTTGAAACGTTCGAGGCTTATCAGCTGGTTTTTTAAATTGTTTAAAAGGGATTCCTCAAAGGTTTTTGACAAATTTTCTGATAAAATGATGAACTTTTACAACTCGATGAAACTCATATGGGCGAAAAAACCGTGGCTTGTCATCTTCGATGGTGTTATGGGGGTTTTAGATCTTGCGGTACTTTATTATATTCTTTATCGAGCAATAAACGTTTCATCTAAAAGCGCAGGAATACCATTTCAGCTCTCATTTTGGAATTTAAGCGCTCTATTTGTATTGCTGTCTTTTGTCGTTTATTACGTCCCTACACCAGGTTCTTCAGGAGGCGTGGAGGGAGGATTTTATGCGGTTTTATCAATATATGGAAATCCTCCTGCTGTCATGGCAGGTATACTTGCGTGGAGGCTTACAACTTATTACCTACCGATAGCACTCGGTTTTGTAGTGATGCTCATTGAAGTGAAGCATTCAACCGTGTAAATGGTAAAGTTTTTGGATGCGAAGGTGACTTGCTTAAATGGCTGAATAGCTTGATTTCTCACCTATTATGTTGGTTTGGCGTAGTTTTTTGGCATGCTCAAAGCTGATAATTCATTTATTTGCAATAAAATAATTACAAAATATTGATAGAATTAGAAACGATCCCAAAAAGTATCGTTAAGGAAAGGAGGCAAGTGTAGAGTGGTCAAAGCAGTTGCCGTTAACGGTAGCCCTCAAATGGAAACTGGAAACACTGCCATGATCCTTAATTCTTTCATTCAAGGAATGATGGATGCGGGAGCAGATGTTGATCTGTTTTATGCCAGTCGTCTCAAAATCAAACCTTGCGATTGTGGTGAAATGTATTGTTGGTTCGAGAAACCTGGAGAGTGTTACCTTCACGATGACATGCAATTGCTTTATTCTCAATTTAAAAAAGCCACCATCCTTATTTTAGCTACCCCTGTTTACATCCCGCTTCCTGGTGATATGCAGAATGTCATCAACAGACTCTCTCCATCCTTTGACAACGTCATTGAAACTCGTGACGGGCGCACACGATCTAAATTCCGCAAAGACGTTACGATTCAGAAAATCGTACTCGTTTCCACCAGTGGATGGTGGGAGATAGAAAACTTCGATACGGTGGTACGCATTGTCAAGGAGTTAGCCGAAGATGCAGGTGTGGAATTTTCCGGAGCAGTTCTAAGACCTCACGCGAACCTGATGAAAGAAAAAGGGAAATTGACCAAAGACGGAGAAGATGTTTTGAACAACGCAAGAACGGCAGGTTATGAGCTTGCCAAAGATGGTAAGATGAGTACAAAGACTTTAAAGGAAGTAAGTCGTCCACTCATTTCACATGAAGAATTCCAGCTCAGATATAACAGGGTATTGTGAGCTCCCTCACCGTATAAAATTGTCTCCTAAATTTGCATCCTCATGATTTCACGATACGATTCAACTATCTTGTTTCTAACTTCTGTTGTAAGTTGCAACATTATATCTGCCTTCTCTGCAGCTATTATAACTGAATGAATGTCAGAAGTTTTACCGGTGGCAAAATCTTCTTCAAGTTTTTCCGCGTTTTTTACGGTGTTATCAACTTTGTTTATCGCTTGTTCTAAAACTTTTTTGAAGTCTGCACCGGAGTTGTTTTTTGATGCGCCAACTTTTACACCGCCTGTTATGGCTTTAATGTGCTCTATTGGATTGATTGGGTTCGTCAATTATTTCACCTCCCAATTTGTACTGCTGAACTTGCCATAGCCTTCACGTTACTTATCACCGTGGCATTTGCCTCGTAGGTTCTTTGAGCTGCTATAAGATCAACCATTTCACGCAAAACATTGACGTTCGGCATCTTAACATACCCATTGGGGTCAGCGTCGGGATTAGACGGATCGTAAATTTTCTGAAAAGGGCTCTGATCTTTCGCGATTTTGACAACTTCTACGCCTTTTTCAACAGTTCCACTTGCAGTCCTTGTAAAATGCTCTGCGAAGATGGGTATTTCTCGTCTGTAAGGCCCTCCCTCTTTTGTGCGAGTGGTATTGGCGTTCGCTATGTTGTTTGAAATCACATCCACTCTGAGTTGTTGAGCTGTCATTCCTGAAGAGGATATGTCAATCGCATCGAACAACGACATATTTCACGTCACACTCCCTTCAAAACGTCAGCGTACCTCTTGAAATCCATAGAAGCAAGCTGAGTCAACACTTCATATCTTATGGTGTTCTTGGATAAGAGAGACATTTGAGCATTTACATCAACATTATTTCCATCGTTACTTATGAATGTGGAAAGATCCTTTACAACTTTGGCCGCAACACGTACAGGATCATTCCTAACTTGTGCTATTACGTAACTCGCTTTAAAATTCGGTGTGCTTGCGTTGGCAATGTTATTGGATATAACCTGCGCATTCAAAGTTGCGACATTCATGGCACTTTCAAGTACATTTATCTTTTGAAACATTCAATTCGCCTCCGAAGTATACTTCTACACTCACATTCGATCTTCCCATACATGTTTCCCATCAAACCTTAACATTAACGCATTTACTTTTGGATAGTCAAGATAGCGATCGTTTGTTAATATGCATGATGGTGTCATTTTTGCAATTTCAAGTATTTTTTCATCGGCTGGTGAGTGTAGTGAAACACGAGAATCTTTTTGAAAAGTTGTCTCAAACAATTTTTTTTGAGAACCTCTCAACTTGTAGGTAAAATTGGCATCGAATATCATTCTAAAAGGCCAAGGTACTTTCTTCATCTTTCCTATAAGCTCAAATGCAATAAGAATGTTGTTGAGATCAGGATAGGGTGAATTGACCATGGCTACATTGCTACCATCTACCACAAGTTGTTCGTTGCGCGGTCTTAGAAGTACACCTTTTACATATGGATCTCTTATTGAATTCGCAACTTTCTGTCTATCTGATGGTAAAAGCTTAGAGTGTATCTCTCTGAAATCTCTGGCTTCTTTATTCGTAAGAGAGAAAAGGCTGATATTTTCAAACTGCGCTATAAGTTCCCTGCTCACCAAATTATCCGAAGCAGTCCATTTTTTGCCACCGAAAAGCACCATGTAAAGATCCAAAAAATCGTCAGCGTATTGTGAATTCCTTTTGATGAATTTTCTCCATCCCTGCAAAAATGCCATGTAACTGTTTGTGGATATTCCTTCTTTTTTTGAAATATCAATGGTATTTTTATCCATGGGAAAGTACGACTTCGGATCCAAAAGCATGGAAACGAAGCTTATTTTAGAAATTGGAACTCCAGTGCTTTGAGATGTTTTTTCCGTTTCGGATGGATCCATGTTAAAAAAAATTGCCATTTCTTCCAAGCCTGGTGAAATCATGGAAAGTGCCCTCTTAATTTTCTTTTTAGACCACCCACCTTCGGAGTACCTTCTTATCACATTTGCAACGTGAAGGGCGTCTTCCCCTTTTTCTGACAACATTTTATCCATGAAGATCTTAATGGTTTCACTCAAAATTTTCACTCCAAAACGGCATCCACAAAATCAGATGCGTTGAAATTCCTTAGATCCTGCATACTTTCACCTATTCCAACGAGTTTCACCGGTATTGATAATTCTTTTTTTATTGAGAAGATCATTCCTCCCTTTGCCGTTCCATCGAGTTTGGTAAGCACTATTCCAGTTATTCCTACACTCTTGTTGAAAACACGCGCTTGTTGTATAGCATTTTGTCCTATTGTTGCGTCCAAAACGAGTAACACCTCAGTTGGCTGGTTTTCATCGAGTTTTTTGATAACTTTGTGTACTTTTTCAAGTTCTCTCATAAGATTATCTTTGGTGTGAAGTCGCCCTGCCGTATCAATTATCACCACATCGACTTTGTTGGATATGGCATGGTTTACAGCATCGTAAGCAACCGCACCTGCGTCTGCACCCATTTTATGTGCTATAACTGGCACATTTGCACGATTTCCCCACTCTTTGAGTTGCTCTATCGCCGCAGCCCTAAAAGTATCCGCTGCCGCTAATGAAACACGCTTTCCTTCATTTTTAAAACGCCATGCAAGTTTTCCAGCCGTTGTCGTTTTTCCAGATCCATTCACTCCAACGAGGGTGTAAACGGTAGGTGGAACCGATGAGAATTTAAGATTCTCATCAGGACCTAAAAGTTCTAACAAAGTGTTTCTTAAGGATTCTACCGGATCATCTTTTGATTTTCTAAGGCTTTCGATAATGTAATCAGATGTCTCAGGGCCAACATCTGAGAGTAGCAACAACTCTTGAATTTCTTCCAATTTCTCAGGCGTTATCCCACCTTTTAATATGGATATTGCACGCCCAAAAAAGCCTTCTTTGGTTTTCTTCAAGCCTTTTTTAAAAAAGTTAAATACTCCCATTATTTTCCTCCGCAAAAGATCTCATTCCTTCGTCCGTGCTGAGCACCACCAACGTTTCCCCTTCACTGAGTGCCGTGTCTGCTGAAGGAAATTCTATCGTATTTTCTTCTTTTACGAGCATTACGGTCATCTCATAATGCTTGTTGAGCTGCAGATCTTTCAAGGTTTTGCCATGAAATTTCTTTGGAGTTTTAATTTCGTATATCTTGTAATTCCCGGCAACCGGAGCTTTTTCCAAGACATTAGGCATGGAAAGTTTGTTGGCAAGGTTTATCGCCATTTCTTTTTCTGGATAAACAACCAGATTGACTCCTATCTTTTCCAGCACTCTACCATGGAGTTCACTACTTGCTCTGGCCACTATCCTTGGTATCTTCATGTCCTTAAGTATGAGACTTATAAGTATGGAAGCCTGAACATCTTTTCCCCCAACGCTAACTATGGCAACATCAAAATTTTTAACTCCTAAAGCCTCCAAGGCTTCTTGTGATGTGGCATCTGCTTTGACAACGTATGTTAAATCAGAAGAAAGATTTTGAACTATGGTATCCGAATTGTCTATGGCCAACACTTCTTTTCCAATATCCTGAAGCGCCTTGGCCAAATTTTTACCAAATTCTCCCAATCCTATAACAACGTACTGTTTCGACATAAAAAACCTCCCTCACCCAATTACTATATCTTCAGTAGGATAAGAATATGGAGCCATTTTTCTCTTCAAAAATGTTGCAAAAACTGTAACGACTCCCATTCTGCCTATGTACATCATCAATATGATCGTCATTTTCCCCCCGAGACTCAGTTTTGATGTTATACCAAGATCAAGTCCCACCGTTCCAAAGGCACTAAATGCTTCGAATAGCAACGATTTAAATGGTAAATTAGGATCCGTAATGCCAAGCGTGAATAAGCCAACGAATAATATTAACATACTGAGGGAAAAGACGGCAACGCTTTTTCTGAACGATACACGTGATACGTTTTTTCCAAAAAGGGCAACTTCGTCTTTTCCACGAAAAAACCCCATGGTTCTTAAAAACAAAGTGGCAAACGTCGTCGTTTTTATACCACCTGCTGTTGAGCCAGGGGAGCCTCCTACAAACATGAGAAAAATTATCATAAGCTGGGCAGGAGTAGGCAAATTTGCAATTGAATAGGTATCAAATCCTGCAGTTCTTGGTGTAACAGCCTGAAAGATACTTATCCAAGCTATATTTCCCAATCTCATTTTATCTCGGAAGTAAGCGTAATTAACAACGAAAAGTACCAAAAAACCCGAAAGAATCAAAAAGAAAGTTGTGAACAACACAATTTTTGTATTCAACGTCATTTTGTGCCATCTTAATTTGTTAATCTCTATTTCCGAAATAACTGCAAACCCTAATCCACCCAAGATTATCAGCACCATTATGGTAGTGTTGATCAAAGGATCACCGACAAAATTCTCAAGGTTGTTCGAGAAAAGTGAAAAACCAGCGTTGCAGAACGCAGAAACAGAATGAAATACCGACTGCCATAATGCGTACAACGGCCTATTTGGAAAGTACTGATAAAACCTAAAGAAAAGTACCATGGCGCCAGTGGATTCTATAAGAAATGTATATCTTATCACAGCGACGATCAATCTTAAAATTCCACCATACCTGTTCACGTTCAAACTGTTAGCCGCGACTATCCTATCTCTAAGTGTTATACGTCTTCCTGAAATTAAAGCAAAAAAAGTGGTAAGCGTCATAATGCCCAGCCCACCTACTTGAATGAGTATGAGAATCACTAACTGTCCAAAAAACGTGAAAGCGTTTGGAGTGTCTACTACTACGAGACCCGTAACACACGAAGCAGACGTTGACGTAAAAAGCGCATCAACAGGTGTTATTCCATGCGTTGTAGACATTGGAATCATCAGAAGTAAAGTGCCTATTCCGATCAAAACTGCAAAAGTGCTCAGCAACAAATATTCTGGAGAAATACGGTTAAGAATATCGAAAAACTTTCTCACTTTGGTCATGGCCTGTAAGTGTCAAGCATTTCCTTTACACTTCTGATAATTCGTTCGTAATCATTCGTGATATCGACTTTTGTGATATCTTTTGAATTTCTTAGCTTCATCTCAACTTTTTTTTCTTTAAGAGTCCTTCCAATTGTTATTCTTAAAGGTATCCCAATGAGATCAGCATCCTTGAATTTAAATCCTCCAGACACTTCTCTGTCATCAAGAAGTGTTTCAATGCCTATATTTCTCAAAGCGTCATGAACTTGTACACCTGCTTCTAACTGCTTTGAATCTGAACTATTGACAACTGTGATAACGACTTCAAAAGGTGCTATTGCTCTTGGCCAAATGATTCCATGATCATCGTGAAATTGCTCTACAACAGCTGCCAACGTTCGACTTACACCCCACCCGTAGCATCCCATGATAAAAGGTTTTCTAAAACCATCAGTGTCAACGTAGAATGCATCTAATTTCTTTGAATATTTTGTACCAAGTTTAAATATTTGTCCTACCTCGATGCCTTTTTTTATTTTCAAGGGTTTACCACATTTAGGACAGAGATCGCCAGCCACAACTTTCTTCACATCAAGCCATTCAGAAATCTTAAAATCCCTTTCATGGTTAACGTTGACGTAGTGATATTCCTCTTTCATTCCACCAACAGTGAAGTTACGCAAATTCTTCATGGATAAGTCGGCGATTAAAGTGCATTCCGCTCCAACAGGACCGAGGTAACCTGGTGGTACTCCAAAAGCCTCCACAACTTCTTCTGGAAGGGCTTTTCGTATTGTTTGATCTTTGAAATGTGCTTTCAATTTGGCTTCATTGATCTCAAGATCCCCTCTTATAAGGACCATGAAGATACCATTTCTCCCGGTATAAACCATCGTTTTCACTATTCTGGATTTGTCCACATTCAAGAATTTTGAGAGTTCCTCAACTGTTCGTACATTTGGTGTTTTGACAAGTTCATAGGGTTTTTCTTCTTCACCCGATTCGCTGTAATTAGGTAGGTATTCGGCTTTTTCATCAGTGGCAGCGTAACCACAGTGTTCGCAATACAATATGTTTGATTCACCATTTTCGGCGAGAACGGTGAATTCGTGCGAGTTGTTACCTCCGATAGCGCCCGTATCGGCTTCGACGGCAAAGAATTTCAGATCCATGCGTTCACATATTTTGGAGTAAGCTTTGTACATATCTTGGTAAGTTTGTTCTAAAGATTTCTCGTCGGCATGAAAACTGTACGCATCTTTCATTATGAATTCACGGCCTCGCAAAAGACCAAATCTTGGTCTGATCTCATCTCTGTATTTTGTATTTATCTGGTAAAGTGTAATGGGAAGCTGCTTGTACGATTTCAACTCACCCTTTATCAACGTTGTGATCATTTCCTCATGAGTTGGACCAAGCGTGAATTCGCGTTTACTTCTGTCTTTGAATTTCATCATCTCGGGACCGTAATCTTCCCAACGACCCGTGATCTTCCAAATGTCAGCTGGCTGCATTATGGGCATAAGCAATTCTTGGGCCCCTATCGCGTTCATCTCTTCACGAACGATTTTCGTCACCTTTTCCAGCACTCTAAAACCAAGTGGAAGATAAGAGTAAACTCCCGCAGCGGCTTTTCTGATGAATCCTCCACGTACCAATAACTCGTGACTTTTCAGCTCCACATCAGAAGGAACCTCTTTAAGAGTGGGGGAGTAAAATCTTGACCAAAACAATGTAATTCCCTCCCTTAACTATTCTCTAATTTTTCGGCTATAGAGTCCATAACTTTGAAGAACTCTGTACCAACTACTGAGAAAAGATCTCCTTCATCAGAAGCTTCTTCCACTTTTGGCTCAAAGGGTAAAACGCCAAGGCACGGAACCTTGAATTGAGCTTCTATTTCTATTGGATCGGTGTTTCCAAATGGGTAAGATCTCTTTCCGCATTTATCACAAACAAAATACCCGGAATTTTCCACAAACCCTATGACTTTTGTTCCAAGTTGATTGTAATAAGACACGGCGCGTGCCGCATCGGCTACTGCCAATTTGTTCGGCGTTGTGATTATCACTGCCCCGTCAAGATCCATATTTTGGTTGATCGTTAGAGCCGCATCTCCTGTTCCTGGTGGCAAATCCACAACGAAGTAATCCATTTCTGGCCAATCGGTGAATTGGAGCAATTCGACTATTGCTTTGGTGACCATTGCCCCCTTCCATATGACGGGAGTTTCCGGATCCACAACGTAGCCCAAAGACATGGAATGTATCCCATTCTTCTCGTTTGGAATTATTTTGTTTTTTTCCTTATCGGCACGAGCTTGCTCGTGGATTCCTAACATCCTGGGTACGTCTGGCCCGTGGACATCGGCATCAAAGAGCCCGACAGTGTGTCCGCGCTGTCGGAGCGCTATCGAGAGGGCCACTGAAAAGGTGCTCTTTCCAACACCACCTTTGGCACTCAAAACGGCTATCCTTTTTTTAGCGGTTGAGACGTAATGTTTTTGTTCAACGGTTGTTCCTTTTTCCTGAGCTGTGGAAATGTTAACTTTCATTTCCTTTTCTCCTAATTTCTCCCTTATCTCATCGTATATGATTCGTTTCTTTTTGTCATCAGCCGTTCCAAGGTTCAAAAGCAACTCAACCATATCACCTTTTACTTCTACGGATTTCACAACTTTGAAATCTGTAAGAGTCTTCGAATAACCGGGATATTTTATCGTTGAAAGTATCCCCATTACTTCTTCTCTATTCACAAAATCGCCTCCACTTCAAATACGAAAAATTTTAAATATTTGCTTTCTCTCATACCAATTAAGACCATGTGATTATAACTCTGAATTCCAAAATGAACGACACTAAAGCAATAACGAGCACCTTTCGCCCCGCCTTACGTAGCTGTTTGAAAAATCAAAAACATTGCAAACGTCTCCATTTGGAACAATTGTCAACCCTTTCAGTCGTCGAAATCATCCAACGCTGGTGCCCACCTTTGTCAAGAAATCACGCTTGAATTCATGAAAATTCCCGTTTTTAATGGCCTCTCTGCTATGTTCCATAAGATTATGGAGAAAATACATATTGTGGTAAGTTGCCAGCATCATGCCAGTAGATTCTTTTTTCTTCATAAGATGGCGGATGTAACCCCTCGAGTAATTTCTACAAACCTCGCAATCACATTCCGGATCAAGCGGTAAGTCGTCCAAGGCGTACCTGGCAGCTTTTATATTCAATCTACCTTGTGATGTGTAAACGGCGCCATGACGTGCCATGCGAGTTGGCAGAACGCAATCCATCATGTCAACACCTCTTTCAATTGCCTCAAGCATCAGAAAGGGATCTCCAACACCCATGAGGTAACGCGGTTTGTTCTCCGGCATTAAAGGTAAAACAACATCTAACATGTTAAGCGTTTTTCTCAAGCCCTCACCAACACTCAATCCACCTATTCCATATCCGTCAAAAGGCATAGAAGTGATCTCTCGTGTGCTTAGCTGGCGCATGTCTTCGAAAAATCCTCCCTGAGTTATTCCAAAAAGTGCTTGATCATCACGAGTGTGAAAGTCAAGCGCTCTTTGGGCCCATGCGCTAGTGCGTTTCAACGAGGTTTCCGTATTTTTTCTATCATTACCTGGTGCAAGACACTCATCAAGCACCATTGCAATGTCAGAACCAAGCATTTGTTGTATTTCCATGACCTTTTCTGGAGTGAATCTGTGAGTTGATCCGTCAAGAGGCGAGTTGAAAGTGACTCCGTCATCATCTACCTTTATGTGCTTTGATAAACTGAACACTTGAAATCCACCACTATCGGTAAGGATGGGAATATCCCAAGAGGTAAAATGATGTAGCCCACCAAATTTTTCAATGATTTTCATACCTGGCCTAAGATAAAGATGAAAAGCATTGGCGAGAACGATTTGAGCCCCAGCGTGTTTTACACAATCACGAGTACACATCTTCACGGCGCCATTAGTTCCAACTGGCATAAAGACAGGAGTTTCAACCGCTCCGTGTGTGAGTACCAATCTGGCAGCTCTTGCATCACCGTCTTTGCTTAAGAGTTCGAATTGCACTCTTTTTCCTCCTTCTTGTGTTTCAAAACGTCGTCAAAACTCAAAATCACGATTTTTCCATCGTTGTTTCGTGCTTTTACAGTTTTGTGGAATATGTTGATTTCCGAAACCGTGTAATTTTGATTTTCATGATTTATCTTCTCACCGACATCTGGTATATCTTTAAGCATTTCAAGATAAGTATCGTTTTCATACGCTAAGCAACAAAGTAATCTCCCACACGCACCAGATATTTTTGCAGGATTTATCATGAGTTGCTGAGCTTTGGCATATTTCAAAGTTATGCTTTTAAAATCCCTTTCGAATCTTGAACAACACGTTTGCATGCCACATAAACCCACCCCACCAACGATTTTCGCCGCATCTCTTATTCCAACTTGCCTAAGCTCTATTCTCGTTTTAAACGTCATTGCCAATTCTTTTACAAGCGCCCTGAAATCAACGCGTCCGTCTGCTGAGAAGAACAGGATCAATTTAGTTCGATCCAAAGTGTATCTTGCCCTCAGCATTCTCATTGGCAAGTCATGTTCAAGAACCTTCTCCTTGGAAACATCAAGTGCGCTTTTAGCATCTTTTTCGTTGAGTTCATACGATTTTATATCTTTTTCATCTGCTTTTCTGATTATTTTCTTATCCAATTCGTTAGGCTCTTCGAATTCTTTTACAATTTCACCTATTTCAATTCCAAATTCACTTTCAGCAACAACTTTTTCTTTTTTGGACAATTCGCCATCATAGGAAAACTTGTGTATCTTCCCAACTCTTTCAAAAGAAACACCGTATATATTCAACAAAATCACTTCCCTTTAAGAAGAACAAACTCAGATATCAATAAAAAAATCGAAACACCGGCGTCTGCTCGGGTTTTATACGTTTTCAATATCCAATCAAGCAACTCTTGTGTGGGTACTCTCATCTCTATGTACATCGGAATGTAAGATTTTCGCTTAATTCCTTTCCAATAAGCACTACTCCTCAAAACAAGAATATCCTCTGCTATCAAAAGAGATGCATCGAGAAACATTTTCAAAATCTTTGAAGAATTATCTGAATTCATAACGCTCCTCAACTTTTGAAAAGCCATTGTCATCTCTCTTTTTTTAATTGATAAAAGCAGGCGTTCTGCCATGAGAGAGAGAATGAAGTCCGGTAATTCTCCATTGAAAATTTCATTCACAATCGTTTCAACGATAGATTCCGTGCTTTTCAACTTGTTCAACACTTCTTCAACTTTTTTTGGATGTTCAGAGATATAAACGGCAGCACAGGGAGACGAGTTCATTAAGGTATTGACGAGTTCGCTATTTGATTTTTCAGGTACACCATTTGAAACAAGGGACATCGGATCAACATTCAGGGGAAAAAGCGTAAAACGGCTTTTAATGGTAGATATGACATTAGATGGATTTGACGTAAAAAATAGGAAAATAGCAAATGCCGGTGGCTCTTCAGTAATTTTTAAAAGAGTGGAAATAGCTTCAGGAGTGGCGCTCGCAATCTCGTCTGCTACAATGTATTTATGCCTTGCAAATGATGGGTGATATGCAAGAAAATCTTTGATTGCCCTTGCGTTGTCTATACCTATACTCTCTCCTTTACGATTTAACCATGCCACATCGTAAGGAACTTCTTTCCCTTCAGTGATTTTAAAAAATAAATCCATGAATCGTGATTTCACAATGTCGCTGTCGGTTTTTAACATCAACCTTGTTGCGGAATGTGTATCCACGATTCTTGAAACCCTCGTTACTACATCGCTGAGTTTTTCTCTCATCTGTAAATGTCCATCAACAATCCGTTTATTTCGCCAACTTTTGATGCAAAATAAATTGTCGATCTCTCCGTTTCAAAGATCTTCTTAGATATTTCATCCAGCTCGGAGTTCACTTTGTCAACTATAAAGTACAACTTTGCTTTCCTGTTTTCTATCGAGTTCAGTTCGTTGATCCTGTATAGCCTTTTTTCTACCAATTTCAGGAAGGCCTTTATTCTGTGTTTGTAATTCTCAAAATTCTCTTGTGATGGAGACCTTGAAAAAGCATTACCTCCGTCCAAAATATCGTTCATCAAGGTGTTAAGATCCTTTTCTTTCTCTTCTTCAATGAAGTCGGCGAATCCTTTTTCCTCAACTTCTGAATATCTTCCATGCGAACCTTTAGTTTTGCTCTTTTTGCCTACGGATTGTGAAGGCTCATTTCCGGCGGGATTAACACGCAAATCAATACCTCCTAAAATTCACTTGAAAACCTCTGAAATTGACTCCGTGTACGGATACCTCAAAACGCCTCTTTCGGTTATTATGGCATCAATGAATTCGGCATTTGTAACATCAAAAGCTGGATTGTAAACCTTGACATTTTCTGGGGCGATTTTCACACCGCGAATTTGTGTTACCTCATCATGTGAACGTTCTTCTATGGGTATCTTTGAACCATCTGAAATGCTAACGTCTATTGTGGAAAGTGGAGCAGCCACATATACTTTTAATCCGTGTTTCTTTGCGAGGAGTGCTAATGAATACGTGCCTATTTTATTGGCAGTATCTCCATTTGCCGCGATTCTATCAGCTCCAACGATTATGGCATCTACCTTTCGAGTTTTCATCACCCAACCCGCCATGTTGTCACATATCAACGTCGTGTCAACGCCTAATTTCAGCAATTCCCAAGCTGTCAATCTTGCACCTTGTAAATATGGTCTTGTTTCATCTACGTAAGCGTGAACTTTCTTGCCATGATCGAGTGCAGCATGGATAACGCCAACAGCGGTTCCATAATCCACAGTGGCGAGAGCCCCAGCATTGCAATGAGTGATGACGGTTACATCATTTGGAAAGAGTTCTTGACCAAAATTTCCCATGCGTTTGTTAATCTTTATATCCTCTTCTGCTATTTTTTCGGCTTCGGTTTTGAGAACATCGATTATTTCGTCCTCATTTTCAGAAGATGCCTCGAGAAATTTTGAGTGCATCCTCTCCAAAGCCCAAAACAGATTGATCGCGGTAGGCCTTGTGGCAGCAAGATTATTTTTAACCTCTTTCATAACGTTTAACGTAAGATGTGCCCTGTTTTCAATTGCTCCAAGTGCGTACCCAAAAGCGGCAGAGGCTCCTATGGCAGGTGCCCCACGAACTACCATGTCCTTTATAGCGTGTGCCACACAATCCGAAGTGGTACATTTAACGTACTCTTCAACGTGTGGAAGTTTTCTTTGATCTATGAGTTCTAAAGAACTACCGTTCCATTTCATCGTAATTGTCGAAATCAATTGTGTCTCATCTCCTTGACATTTGTTCTATTTTACCACGAGAGCATTTCCTTTTATTGCTCTTGATCTGATCCCATTATTTTCTCCAAAGCTCCCATTATTATTGAAAGGCCTGTCTTGTTTTCCCCACCACGTGGAAGGATAATATCACAGCTGTACTTTTGAGGTTCTATAAAGCTTCTAAAAGCAGGTGCCACGAATTTCCTGTATTGAGATATTATAGATTCAATCGATCTTCCACGTTCTTTTGTGTCTCTCTCTATTCTACGTATCAGCCTTTCATCTGCATCTTCATCTACGTAGATTGTAAGATCGAAAAGTTTTCTAATTTCATCTTTATAAAGTACTAAGATCCCTTCGACTATCACTAAGTTCATAGGTTCAATATGTGTTGTTTTCAAAGAATCGCGCCTGTAGGTTACAAAACTGTAAGCGGGTACTTCTATTGATTCACCATCTTTCAGAGTTTTGAGATGTTTGAAGAAAAGTTCAAAATCAAAGGCCGACGGTGCATCGAAGTTCACTTCTCTTGGATCTACACCAACATCGAGATCTTTGTAATAGCTGTCCATGTTAAGACAAACTGCTTCTTTTTCAAAGTGCTTTACCACCTCATTTGCGACGGTGGTTTTACCAGCACCACTTCCGCCAACGATTGCAACAAAAGTAGACATGGTTCACCTCCATTTCCATTCATATTGATTCTATCACTTGGAGAAAAAATGTAGAACTCAAAAAAACATCCATTTTTAACACTCAAATGTGATAAAATTGATTCAGACCTGAACTCAGAGTTGGGGAATAACCCACCCTTAGTTCAACGATTTTGGAGGTGTCTTATGGAAAAGAAAGAGAAAGAAAAGATCATTGAAGCTTACAGGCTTCACGAAGGCGATACAGGCTCAGCTGAGGTACAGGTGGCACTTTTAACTGTGAGAATATCGCATCTCACGGAGCATTTGAAAGTCCATCCAAAAGATTTTCATTCAAGACGAGGTCTCTTAAAAATGGTTGGAAAACGCAGAAGACTTCTCAGATACCTTAGAGATCGAAAGCCAACTGTTTACAAAGAGCTCATCGGGAAATTGAATTTAAGACGGTAAAAACTTCTGGAAGAGCGGGCCGCCCCCGCTCTTTTAGTCTACATGAATGTCAATTAATTCATTACTCCTTGCAACCGAAAAGAAGGAAGTATATGGATATTTCGCAAGAGGTGGTTAAATGTACAAAATTTGGAAAAAAGCATTCAAAGGAAATGATTTGATCGTTGAAAATGGTAAGGTGGCAAAACAAGCTGATGGCGCCTTTGTCGTAAGCTATGGAGATTCTAAAATGCTTGTCACAGCTGTCATGGATAAAAGACCTAAAGAAGGTTTGGATTTCTTTCCGTTAACTGTGGAGTACCAAGAGAAATTTTATGCGGCAGGCAAAATTCCTGGCGGATTTATTAAACGTGAGGGAAGACCAAGTGAAAATGCAGTACTTTCTGCGAGAATGATCGACAGACCTATAAGGCCTCTTTTCCCCAAGGGATTCAGAATACCAATTCAAATAGTTGCGACTGTGCTGTCTGTAGATCCGGATAATCCTCCAGACATCCTTGGAGTTTTGGGAGCCTCTCTCGCACTTAACGTCTCTCCAATTCCATTTGACGGCGTAGTTGCGGGTGTAAGGATAGCCTTGATTGATGGTGAATATGTCTTTTTTCCTTCTGATGATGTCGCAAAAGGAGCAGACATAGACTTGGTAGTTGCCGGAACAAAAGATGCGATAACCATGGTAGAAGGCGAGGCAAATGAAGCCGAAGAAGACGTTATGGTTAAGGCTCTTATGAAGGCTCACGAAGCGATCAAAGAATTGATCGATTTTGAAGAAGAAATTCTTTCCGAATTCAAAATTGAAAAATTCGAATACGAACCGCCAAAGCTCGATGAGAAAATAAAAAAAGAACTGGAAAGTACTATTTCGAGAGAGGAACTTGAAAAGCTTCTCTTGACTCAAGGCAAACTCGCAAGGGACAAAAAAATAGGGGAATACAAAAACGAGATAATCGATGCAATTATGGAAAAGGTCGTCTCAGAAGATGAAAATGAGTTAAAGCAGACAAAATCACTACTCTACGATGAATTTGAAGAAACGGTCAAACATGTAATGCGCCGAATGATAATAGAAAAGAACACGCGTGTTGATGGTCGTAATCCCGAGGAGATAAGACCTATTTCATGCGAACTCGATTTGCTGCCAAGAGCTCATGGGAGTGCACTGTTCACGCGTGGAGAAACTCAAAGCCTTGGTGTGGTAACACTTGGTGCTCAAATGGATGTGCAAGTTATAGACACTCTTTTGGAGGAAGGCAAGAAAAGATTCATGCTTCATTACAATTTCCCCCCTTACAGTGTAGGAGAAACGGGAAGATTTGGTAGCCCTGGAAGACGAGAAGTTGGTCATGGTCATCTTGCGGAACGCGCCTTGAAAAGAATGATACCTGTTGAAGAAGAATTCCCGTATACGATACGAGTGGTGTCAGAGATTCTCGAATCCAACGGTTCTTCTTCCATGGCAACTGTTTGTTCAGGCTCTTTATCTTTGAGAGCAGCTGGTGTACCGACGAAAGCACATGTCGGTGGCATAGCAATGGGGCTAATATTCGAACCAGACAAATGGGTGATTTTAACGGATATACTTGGAATGGAAGATCACCTTGGAGACATGGACTTCAAGGTTACCGGAACAAGAAAGGGAATAACAGCATTTCAAATGGATGTTAAAGTGGGAAATGTTTCAGAAGAAATCATGACAATTGCCCTTGAAAAAGCTCGAATTGCGAGGAACAAAATTCTCGATCTCATGTACGATACCCTTCCTGAGCCAAGGAAAACATTATCTCCGCACGCTCCTGTTATAAAACTGACAAGGATTCCAATAGATAAAATTGGTGAATTGATAGGTCCCGGCGGACGCAATATCAAAGCCATGTCAGAGAAACATGGCGTAGAGCTACAGATCGAAGAGGACGGTCGTGTGTTGGTAATAGGAGATAATTTAGAAGCTGTAGATGCAACTGTAAAAGAAATAAAAGATATGAATCGTGAAGTTAAAATCGGAGAGAAATTTCTTGCAAAAGTAACCAGAGTTGAACCATACGGATTTTTTGCAGAACTCTTTGCAGGAAAAGTTGGGCTTGTCCATGTTTCAAAAATGCCGGGACACATCAAAAACGTTAAAGATGTGATACATATAGGCGATAAAGTAAGCGTGAAGGTTACAGGCATCGATCCGGCAGGAAAGATACAACTTAGGCAGATAATCGAAGGAGAAACAGAAAAGAAACACTTTGATCGTGAAAGAAGCCACAGGAGGTTCAACGATAAGAAAAATGACAAATGACATATCGTTTGAAAATAGACCTAACGGTTCCAAAATCGTCAGCAGAGACATGCCGTTTCTGCGGACGGTTACTTTCGGAATTGCGGTAAATGTTGGATCTGTTAACGAAAGCCCTAATAATTCTGGGATTTCGCACTTGATAGAGCATTCTGTTTTCAAGGGAACTAAAAATTTCAACAGTTATGAGTTGAAAAAGGCCATAGAATACGTTGGCGGAACTTTGAATGCCTTCACATCGCGCGAGTACACGCTTTTTTACGCAAAAGTCCCTGATTTTGCTTATAAGCAAGCTTTCAACGTTTTGTATGACCTTGTAAGTGCTCCAACGTTTCCAGAGAAAGAAATTGAATTAGAAAAGAGTGTAGTTCTCGAAGAAATAGCAATGTATGAAGATGATCCAGGAGATCTTGCCTCGACAAATCTTTTGAAAGCTCTTTGGGGAGAAAACGAACCGTATGGCAGACCAATAATAGGAGAAGTTGAAACAGTTAAAAGCTTGCACGTTGAAGAACTCAAAAATTATTATGAAGAGCATTACGTATCGCAAAATGTACTTCTGTCAGTTGTTGGGAATTTAAAGGCGTGTGACATGGGGTTTTTAAAGGGCAAAATGGACTCACTGAAAAATGGTAGAGACGATAAAATCTCGGAACGCCCAAAGAGCAAACCTGCTACAAACGTCGTTGTTAAGAAAAGAGATTTGAAACAAGTCAACGTCTCATTGGCGATACCAACTGTTGCAAAATTGAAGCCTCAAAATTACCCCCTTGCCATCATGTCCACAATATTAGGCGGTGGGATGAGTTCATTGCTTTTTGAAGAAGTCAGAGAAAAGTCGGGACTGGTTTATTCAATTTCATCTTCCAATCAATCCAACAAATTGGGAGGATATTTCACGATTGACTTTTCAACTTCTCCAAATAAGCTTTTTGATGCCCTTGAGGGGATCAAAAAGGTTTTAAGTGAGGTTCCAACAAAAGTTAGTTCTTACATGGATTATGGTAAAAAAAGATTAAAGGGCAAACTGTTGACTTCTACTGAATCCACATTTTCCACAATGCTCATGATGGTAGATGATCAATTCACTTTACAAAAAATAAGAGGAATAGATGAAATGATTCATTTCGTTGAAAAAGTAAACCGCGACGATATTTTAAAAACCTTTGACGATTTCTTTTGTAAGAAATGGACTCTTTCGGCAGTAGGCCCTTGGCATGCCCAGGTTGATGAATTAAAAGAGTACGAATTCGAGGTGAAATGCGATGGCAGCCGTTGAGTGGAAGCCCCTGGAAGACATAAAAGATGGTGATGTGCTTGCGGAAGACTTGTACGACGGCACATCGTTCAAGGTTTTACTGTCTAAAGGTACAAGAATTAACGAAGAGATACTTAAAAATTTAGAGAAACGCGAAATCTTATGGATTCCTGTGGAAGGAAAAGGAGAGGAACTCGAAGAAATTCGAAGTTCTATAGATCTTGACCAGGAGCTTCTCAAAGTTGAAGAGCCAATTGCCCCTGGAATACGTCTTTCCATACCTGATGAAATGTACAGAGGGATCATAACTTCTTTTAAAGAGCTCTCAGAGCAGTTAAAAGTTGGGGAACGTGTAGATACAGAAACTGTTGAGCACACTCTTGCATCCGTTGTAGATGATCTGATCACTCAAGAAGGCTACGTTGTAAATCTTTTCAGAAAACACATCAGTGGATACCTTTACAAGCATGGAATAAACACGGCAATATTGTCTATCATGATTGGAAGCACTTTGTCTATGTCCCGTTATCATCTTATCCCGCTTGCAAAGGCGGCACTTTTTCATGATATAGGACTAATGTTTTTAAAAGATCCAGAATATGTCGATATCGGTAATTTGTCCGATCGCGACAAATTGCTTCAACATACGACTATTGGTTATAAAATTTTGTCTTCTAAAGGAATACTTCAGAGCAGAGAAGTCTTAGATGCAGTGCTTGAACACCATGAAAAGTTTGATGGCACCGGTATTCCGTTTGAAAAAAAAGGCGACGACATAAATTTTTATGCACGTATACTTCAAATAGCAGACGCTTACGACTCGCTAACATCTACCACCACCAAGGCTCTTAAATTAACACCTTACCAGGCGTTAAAATGGATCTTGGCAAGATCAGGAAAAGACTACGATCCATACGTTTTAAACGCATTTGTCAAGGTTGTTGGAATGTACCCCACTGGTACGAAAGTTAAACTCAACGATGGAAGAATTGGCACGGTAATAAGGACAAGTGGCGTTGGCCTTCTTGTCCCCGTACTCATTATTGGCGATAAACTTTTGGATCTTTCTAAAAACAAGAACGCATGGATAGTGTCAGTGATAGAGTAATATGTGGCTTGTTGAATTTAACTTTTAAGAGGACCCTCGTATTGCATTTTCCTCGTCGTGACATCTGCTGCAAAGTGCGTAGCATCTTTTAAATTCATCTTATTCATGGCTACCATGAATGCAGCCGTGCAGGTGTCGCCACGGCCTGTTCGGCCTTTTAATTTCCAATTACCAAAGTTTGCCTTGTAAAATTCTTTTCCATCGTAAACGCAGACACCTTTTTGATGAGTGCCAATTACAATTGAAGCACCCATGTCGTGAATAATTTTCATTCCATCTTCGATGTCATCCTTGCCTGTAAGGATTTTTGATTCTTTAACATCTACTTTGAAAAGATCGAAATATTCAAGGTAAAGTTTTTTGTTTGGCCAATCTTGATAAACCATTTTACCTGCTTCCACATTTCTCAAAAACCCTTGGGCGTCTCCAACCAAAAAATTCGCTTTTTTCCGAACTTTTGGAATCATCTCTTCAGGAAATTCCCCATGCCACAAAGAATTCACGTGCAAAACTTCCTCATGAAGATTTAGAATATCATCTTCGTTAAAAGGATCGGCAAGCGAAAGAATTCGGCTGCAGCGAACATCTGGGTTTGCGGTAGGGTATACATTTTCTATACTCGTAGAAGAAATGCTATCGAAGAAATGCACCTCAACCCCTGTATTGGACATTTCACTGAAAAGCTGCATATCTTCCTTTGCACATTTTGTGTAAACTTTGGCAGCTTCACCCATACGCACAACTGCAATGCTACCATAAAACACTCCTCCACCTGCAACGAATGATCTTTCATCAGCAACGATATTAACGTCTTTAGACACATGCCCAAGAAAAGTGATCTTCATATTCTTCTCCTCTTATATCCTAATTGGTGAACCGTTTTTGTCTATCAGATCAACAAAAGTCCTGTCTGGATCCACATGAATCTTTACCCACTCCCCTAATTCCTCACTAACACCCACTTCCTTAACCCCCCAAATTGTTATGGTGTCCTTGGAATTTTTAAAAATTCTTTTGAGGGTGTTCCATGAGCGTGGCATGTAGTATATCAAAACGGAAATCGTAACCGGAATCGCGCTTTTCTTTGACAAGGTGATCATATTGTCAACCATTTCATTGGTAAATTCACCATTTTTTATGTATTCAACGGTC
>CAYYEU010000013.1:0-2725 GCA_964470975.1 uncultured Mesoaciditoga sp.
GTTTATGCGTTTTGACATCATCGGAGCTGGTAAAGTCGGAAAAGTTTTTGCCAAATTCTTGGCCTCAAACGGCCATGAGATCGGCCACGTTGTCAACTCAACGATGAAGTCTTCTGAAGAAGCTGTGAACTTCATTGGTCAGGGAATACCCTCTGCCATTGAAAAAGTGGGCCAATGCGATGTGGTCTTAATAGGAACTCGTGACGATGCGATAAGAGAGACGTTTTTAAAGATCTCAGAGAAAATTGGAGACTTCAAAGCCGTTGGTCATTTCAGTGGAGCTTATTCTTCTTATCTTCTTCGTGAATGTGATTCGATGGGAGTTGGCAGATTTTCGATACACCCAAATGCTTCGTTTGCCGATCCACAAATTTGGAAGCGCTTCAAAGATGTCTATTTCGTTTTAGAAGGAAACGAGATTGGAAAGAATTTGATCGCCACATTACTTTCTTCTTTGAATCTCAAATACGGAGAAATTTCCGAAAATAAAAAGCTTTTTTACCATTCGGGCGCCGTATTCGCCTCAAATTTTGTGGTCGCACTTCTTGCCATATCAAGAGAGCTGTACTCGATAGCTGAACTTGATCCGGAAACATCAGAAAAAATCTCCACCTATCTCGCAAAACAAGCGATAGAAAACGTTGGAAAATTTGGAACGAAGGATGCCATAACCGGTCCCGTCGCACGTGGCGACATGCGTCTTGTCAACGCAGAAGAAATGGTGTTGAAAGACACCGTGCCAGACATAGGTTCGCTTTATCACAAATTCATTGGTATTTTAAGAGAAAGGGTGATCGAAAGTGAACGTGAGAAAACTGATCAAGATGAAGGGTAAAGAACCGATCACCGTCGTAACCGCTTACGATTATTTCAGTGCCAAAACTTGTGAAGAAGTTGGCATAGATCTCATACTCGTTGGAGATTCGTTGGGTAACGTCGTTTTAGGGTACGATACCACTTTAAAGGTGGATATGGAGGACATGAACAAACACGTTGCCGCCGTTAGAAGAGGTGCTCCAAATTCTTTTGTAATTGCCGACATGCCTTTCATGTCTTACCAGATTTCAGATGAAGAAGGAATCAGAAATGCGGGTCAATTGATGAAAAGTGGTGCAAATGCCGTTAAGCTTGAGGGAGGTAAAAGAATCGCACCTCTTATAAAAAAACTTACCGATGCCGGCATTCCGGTTATGGGGCACATAGGCCTTACACCACAGTCGGTAAATCAAATTGGCGGATACAGAGTTCAAGGTAAAGGCGAAGATTCTTACAGGATGCTTGATGACGCTAAAGTTTTAGAAGATGCTGGCGCATTTTCGATCGTCCTCGAACTGACAATTGAGGAAACGGCAAAGGCGATAACTGAATCCATTTCAATCCCAACCATTGGAATAGGGGCCGGAAGGTACTGTGATGGCCAAGTGCTTGTCTGGCACGATCTTTTGGGAATAAACGATGAGAGAGTTCCTAAATTCGTTAAGAAATACGCTAACCTTTCTTCCGAGATTCAAAATGCGTTAAAATCGTACATATCCGATGTGAAGAATAGGACTTTTCCTCAAGAAAAGCACGTGTTTAAGGAGAAACAAAAATGAGCCCATCTGCGACTTCAATACTCAACGGTTTCAACACTTTTTTCTTTTCATACGGGATAAAGATCATATTATCCATTGTGGTTTTCATCGTGGCTTATTACTTTGCAAGGTACACCTTCAAATTTTTGGAAATCTCCGCGCGAAAGATGAAGAAACCTTTGAAGTATCCCAACACTTCTTTCACGTTGATAAAAGTGACTTATTTATCCATAGCCGTGTTGATCGTGCTTGGAATTTTCAACATCAATCTGTGGCCTATCTTGGCAAGTTTAGGTGTTGTCGGTTTGATCGTAGGTCTTGCCCTTCAACAGCCTCTTGGGAATTTTTTCAGTGGCTTGATGATATTCGTAACTGATGCCGTGAATGAAGGAGAAGCACTTGATATAGGCGGGGTGAGCGGAGTCATTTATGCCATAAAGTTGAACCATACCATTGTGGATACATGGGATGGAAAAAGGATTTACATTCCAAACACCACCGTGTGGTCTTCAAAGGTTACCAAATTTTGGCCTAAGGTAGCCCGCAGGGTAGAAATGGACATAGGTGTGCCTTACAGCCTTACCTCTGGAGAACTCGCGAAAGTCACTGAGATATTGAAGAAAGTGGCAGAAGAAGAACCCTTGGTTTACAAAGGGGACAATTACTCGAAAGAGAAAAACTACGGTCCTGTTAGCAACTATGCAACTTTTGAGGGATTTGGAGCTTCTTCTATAAATTTTAAATTGCGTTTTTGGGTGCTCAGAAAAGACTATTTCGATGCAATCGAAAAGGTGGGCATAGATATGTACAAAGCTTTTGAAGCGGCGGGTATAAGTATACCTTTCAATCAATTGGATGTTCACGTGGATGGGAAGATAGAAGGTATTTCCTTTGAAAAAGAGAGAGTGGATGATGATAAGAGTTGAGTGAGATTTACTCTTACGACTGCGTGGATTCAACCAACGATGTCGCGCGAAGGATGATCGATGTCCTCAAGAACGACGATATAATTTGGGCAATTTCTCAAACAAAAGGCCGTGGAAAAGGAGAGCGTACATGGCATTCGCCGGAAGGAGGGCTGTGGTTTTCCGTTATTTTCAAGCCTCAACGATTGTGCAAGGATCCGAACATATACACCAAATTGGCTTCTG
>CAYYEU010000013.1:2825-9558 GCA_964470975.1 uncultured Mesoaciditoga sp.
TCATCACGAATTTATGGAGAAATGCGATGATGGTCAAGCGAGGAACGAAAGTGAAAGTGTTCGACATCTCTGGAAACAAGTACCCGGCAACCGTCGTGAAGGTTTTATCTGATTCTCTGATTGTAGAGCATGACGGTGTGAAGGAAAGGGTTCATCCTTCAGAGATATCGCTTCTGTAAGATTTCAATCTTTCAATTGCTTCAGCTGGATTTTCGGATTTGAACACGTAATTTCCGGAAACGAGTATGTCTGCACCTGCCTTGATCACCGATTGATAAGTTTCCTCGTTCACGCCACCATCTACCTCTATTTCAAACGTCAACCCATTTTTCTTTCTGAATTCTTTGAGCCTTCTTATCTTGTTCAAAGCGTTGGGTATGAAACTCTGCCCTCCAAATCCAGGGTTCACACTCATTATCAAAACGCCATCGATTTCCATTATGACGTCTTCCAGCAATTCAACTGGTGTGTGAGGGTTGAGTGCGATGAAAGCCTTGACGTCTTTCTCTCTTATTCTCTGTACAAGTCTGTGAAGATGATAGGTGGATTCGTAATGAACGGAGACGATGTCAGACACCTCACAAAAACCGTCAACAAGCTCCTCCGGGCAGTCAACCATCAAATGAGAATCGAGTGGAACGTTTGTTACCCGTTTAAGGGCTTGGGCAACTCCCACACCAAAAGTTAAATTAGGGACGAAGTGCCCGTCCATTACATCTATGTGGATGTAATCTGCAACTTCTTCGACTTTTTTCACATCGGCCTCGAAATTCGCAAAATTTGCGGCCAGTATCGATGGAGACACTTTGATCCGGCTCAACGTCATCACTCCTTTTCCGTTTCTTCAAGTATGTTCAAATAACTTTCGTAGCGACTTCTGGGAATATCTCCGCTTTTAACGAGTTCCTTTACACGGCATTCTGGCTCTGCGTTATGCAGACAATCGTCGAACAAGCACATCGAGGAAGCCGCCCTTATTTCTGGAAAGAGTTCTTGCACTTGCAGCGGAGCCACGTTTTTAAATTCCACCGTTATGTATCCCGGCGTATCCACAACGAATCCATAACCTTTTAATTCAAGTAAAGAAGCGGAAGTCGTCGTATGACGTCCCATGTTGGTGGCGTTAGAAACCCGACCTGTTTTCAATTCCAAGCTCAGTATAGAGTTAAGCAAAGAGGATTTACCAACTCCAGAAGGGCCCGCAAACACCGAGATATGACCTTCAAGCTCCTTTTTAAGAACATCAAGTCCTTCGTCAGTGATCGTACTCGTTAAAACCACGGAATAAGGTGAATACACACGCTTGAAGTCTTCGATTTCTTCTTGTCCTGTTATATCGATCTTGTTTAAAGCAAGAACAACGTTAACTTTCGAAAGCGATACACCCGCCACTATTCTGTCTATCATCGAATACTGAACGTAAGGTTTCGATCTTGAAACGACCACGACAACGTTATCCACGTTTGAAACTCTTGGCTTTTCAATTACGCTGACTCTTGGCATTATCGATTCTATTCTTCCGCGATCCTGAGAGGTTATGTATTCCACGCGATCTCCAACCATCGGTTTGATTTTTGAAAGTTTGAATCTTCCTCTCAACGTGCAAAGGGTGGTGAGGTCTTCTTCATCATCTTTCACGACGACGAAATTGGAATGAAATTTTATCACGATTCCCGTTCTCAAAGCGTTCTCCTTCTAAGTTGACCACAGGCGGCATCTATATCCGAACCTTTTTCAGCTCTTATGACGGCTTCGATCCCATGCGATTTCAAGAACGATTCGAATTTTCTTGCCTTTTCTGAAGGAGTGCGTTTGAATCCCATATCCGTTTCGTTGTACGGAATGAGATTGATGTTGCACTTTATCCCTTTAAGAACCTCTATCAGTTTTTTTGCATCTTCTATCGAATCGTTGAACCCATCGAAGAGTATGTACTCAAAAGTTACTCGCTTTCCTTTTATCGCTTGATAACTCTTGACACTTTCCAAAAGCATGGGCAAAGGGTATTTTTGATCGATCGGCATTATCTGCGCTCTTTTTTCATCGGTAGGCGCGTGCAGAGAGATCGACAACACTATATCGAGTGGCTCATTCGCGAGTCTTTCAATTCCATCCACGATTCCGGAAGTGGATATGGATATTCTTCTCTGACTTATCTTCAAGGCCTTGGAATCGACCATGACGTGAATGGCACGCATCACCTCGTCGTAGTTGAGCATTGGCTCTCCCATTCCCATAAAAACCACGTTTCCAATGCGTTCGTTCTCGCTCTTTTCCATTCCCAAAATTTGCGCCAGAATTTCACCCGAGGTGAGATCCCTTACAAAGCCAGTTCTTCCGGTTGCACAGAATTTACACCCTAACGCGCAGCCCACTTGAGAAGATATACACGCACTTATTCTATCTGGGTAAGGAAGGAGAACGGATTCAACGCTATTTCCATCTTCGAACTTCCACAAGAATTTCACGGTGCCATCCTTTGATTCCACTCTTGTGACGAGTTCAGGAAATTTCAATTCGAAATGCCTGTTGAGACTTTCACGCAATTTCTTGGACAAATTGGTCATCACCGCAAAGCTTGTGGCTTTCTTCTTGTATATCCAATCGAATATTTGAGTGGCCCTGTAGGGTTCTAACTTTTCTCGTTCGAGTTTTGAACGAAGTTCCTGATAATCGTAATCGAGTACGTTTTCCAAATTTCTCACACCTTCACAATTTTTGATATGTAAAATCCTTCCATGTATTTCAAAAGCTGCACTCCAAATCCGTTGAAGCCGAATTCATACCTTCCGTCAAACGGATCGGTACACACGGCATCCTCGTGATTTTTCAAAAAGTTCGATATCACGTCATCCGTTTCAGATTTTGTAACCGTGCAAACCGAATATATCAAAGTTCCGCCATGTTTCAAAGCCTTCCAAACATTTTCAAGCATTTTGAGCTGAAGAGCGGCTTTTTTCTCAATTTCACCTTTTTTTATTCGCAAGAGTACGTCTGGATGCTTTCCAACGGTTCCAAGTGCGCTGCATGGAGCATCTAAAAGCACTTTGTCAAACTTTGAATTCAAGTGCAAAATATCGTCTTTCAAAAGATCAAAGCCCCGTATGTCAGTGGGGAAAAGCCCCATTCTCTTGAAATTCGAAAGGGCAACGTCTCGTTTTTCATCGCTTACATCGTTGTAGAATATTTCAGACTTTGGAGAAATCTGAATGAGATGCGATGTTTTTGTTCCAACTCCACCGCAAGCGTCCAAAATTTTCTCACCCTCTTTTGGATCGAGAGCTACGGCGACAAGCTGGGAAGATTCGTCTTGAAACGTGAAGTCCCCTTTTTCAAACGTTGCGTTCTTCAAATTCTGCCCCTGCGAACAGACGAGACCCCATGGGGAATATCTCATTTCTTTGCAATTCACAAATTTTGAAAGTTCTCTTTTCAATTCTTCTCTTTCAACATTCACAGCGCGTATTGACAGTTCGTGACTCAGGCTTTTATCTAAGAAAACGTCGAAATCGTCTCTTAAATCGCGCTTCAAAGTTTTGTCCAACCACAAAGGGAGAGAATGGCTTACGCTCACGTTCTCTTTGTTTCTGACCAACGTTCTGAGAACCGCGTTAACAAGACCCTTGAATTTGTACGGCGCCATTTCCGTGTATTCGTTGACGGTTGCGTATTCAGGCACACGCAAAAGGAGTATTTCGTACGCCCCAAGCCTCAACAAATTAAGTACCCTCTTTGGAGTTTTGTCAGGTTTCTTGAGGAGCGACCCGATCGTTTCATCCAGCGATTTGCTAAAGCGCAACGTACCGTAAACGAGTTTCCTCACGAAATCCCGATCTCGTTCATCCAGGACATCGGTTACCCTCCACGCATCTTTTGAGAGGAACCCGTTTTCTATTCCCTGCTCGAAAATCTTAAGGGCAATTTTTCTCGCTTTCACCTGTTATCAACGAACCCTGCGATTAACAGCATTCTTAAAAGTTGAAGCGCCGACATCGCAACCGCCGCCACGTAAGTCAAGGCTGCCGCATTGAGAACTTTTCGTGCCATTTTCACTTCTCCTTCGTTCATAACCACGACTCCTTTAAGCATTTTAAGTGCCCTGTGTGAAGCGTCCAATTCCACAGGAAGAGTTACAAGCGTGAAAAGCACAAAAAAACTGAACAGCACTATTCCAACTTTCAGCAAAAAGCCGTTGTAAAATATCAACCCTATGAAGAAAATCACCCATGAAAGGCTTGATCCGATGTTAGCGGTTGGAACGATCGCATTTCTTACAACAAGCGGAACGTAATGATGAGAATGTTGAACGGCGTGACCGATTTCATGTGCCACCACCCCAAGCGATGCCACCGAACCACTTTTGTAAGTTGCGTCAGATAATCTGACAACCTGTGATTTGGGATCGTAGTGATCTGTCAATTTTCCAGGAACTCTTTCAATTCTAACGTTGAACAGCCCATTTGCATCCAGCAACATTCTCGCCAATTGTGCACCTGTTAAATTCGTCGATGACTTGACAAGGGAATACCTCCGAAACGTTGTTGATACTTTAGTCTGTGCCCATATTGCGAGAACAACCGCCGGAATGAGGATTAACATCGTCGGGTCGAAGAAAAAATAAGGAAACAACATAAAAAAACACCTCCTCATGAATTTTAGCATAATTTCCACATCTTTGGACTTGCTTTTGAATATCAAGTTCAAAAGAGAACCCACGCTTTCACGGAGCGTGGGTTCTCTTTTTACCGCTGAGTTTTTACTTTGAAAGTAATGAAAGAGAACCGAAGTTCAAGAACAACTCATCAAGGCTTTTCAAAAAGCCCAATCTATTTCTTCTGAGATCTTCGCGTGTCGCCATGACGAAAACTTTTTCAAAGTAATCGTCTATAGTGGGCTTAAGAGATTTCAAATATTCAAACGCCTCATCGTAATTAAGATGTTCGAGTGCCTCCTCGATCTTTGGTTTCATATCCATATACGCCGCGAAAAGTGGTTTTTCTTTCTCTTCAAAAAGTTCAACGTGATACTCGTTCGAACCATGCTTCGAAGAGATGTTATGAACTCGCGTGTAGGCAACGATAAAATCGTCGAAATCCTCACTGTTTCTGTATTTGTCAATGCTCTGAGCTGATAATCTAGCCCTGAGTGGAAATCTCCAAAGGTCCAAGACGGCACGTGCCGCATCCGGCGAAATGTTGTAAATTTCTCTCAACACCACCTCAAGACGTCCCTTGAAGAATTCGGAGACTTCTTGCCACGGTGCCTTTTTGCTTAACAACAGCTCAACCATTTTACCTTCTTCTTCGACATTCACATCCCATTCGAATTCATTCAAAATCCTAAGAATGCCAAAGGTGCTCTTTCTAAGACCGTACGGATCTTTCGAGCCCGATGGGATTTCGCCTATGGAGAAATTCGCTATGACCGTGTCCAATCTATCTGCCAATCCGATCACCGCACCGATTATGTCGGTTGGCACCTCTCCTTCCAACCCCTCTGGCATGTATTGTTCCCTCATAGCGAGAGCGACACGGGGTTCTTCATCACGAGAGGCGTATATTCTCCCCATCGTGCCTTGAAGTTCCGGAAACTCGTATATCATGTTGGTGGCTATATCCGCCTTTGACAAAAAAGCGGCACGCTCCACGAGGCTCAGATCATCGTCGCCAAATTCGAGTTTTTTGGCTATATCCTTGGATAAGGTTTTCACCCTTTCAACCTTGTCGTAAAGTGTTCCAAGGTTCTTTTGAAAAGTCACGCCTTCTAGTTTTGAAACGAAACTCTCAAACGGTACAGATGTGTCTTCGCTGTAGTAAAAAGCGGCATCTTCCAATCTGGCATTTATGACGCGCTCGTAACCTTTTCTGACATTTTTGCTTCTCGAAGACGGCCCGTCTTGAAATGCGAGGAACTTCTTCGATGTTTTCTCACCATCACGTACAACGAATGTGCGTTGGTGATGGCGAAGCACCGTTTTCAGTACAGGCTCAGGAAGGTTAAGGTACTTCTCTTGAAATTCCCCGACGACGGGCTGGGGATACTCGGTGATCAAAGCGACTTCATGAATGAGATCATCGTCTTTCACAACATCAAGATGACTTCGAGCGATCGCCTCTTCGATCATCTTTTTTCGTTCTTCCATGTGAATTATTATCATCTCGTCTTTGAGCTTTTCTGCGTATTCCGAAACCTTTTCGATGATCACGTCTTCGGAAAGATACCTGTGGCTCTTGGTCACATTTGAGGAACTCTTTCCGAACATTTCGAATTCGACGATTTTGTCGTTCAAAAGGGACACGATCGAGTGAAGAGGCCGAACGTATTTGTGCTCACCGTTGCCCCATTTCATAGGCCTTTTGAACTGCAAAGAGAGCAAAATTTTGGGCACGATCTCTCTTAACACTTCAGAAGTGAGACGACCTGCGACGACTTTTTTCAAGAAAACGTACGGAGTTCCTTTTACATCGACAATTTCGGTGTCTTCAGCAGTCGCCTTGTTTGAAGCCAAAAAGCCCTGAAGAGCTCTTGAAGGCTCTCCATCTTTGTAGGCTATTTTTTCGGCAGGCCCTCTTTTTTTCAGAACAACATCATCTTGCTTATCTTTCAAATCGTGAATGAAAAAACCAAACCTTCTTGATGTGGAAAAGATCTCCACGTCCCCGTGGCCAACATTTGCGCTATCGAGTGTGTTTTCAACGAGTTTGCCGAGTTTTTTTGTGATCATATCCACATC
>CAYYEU010000013.1:9658-13306 GCA_964470975.1 uncultured Mesoaciditoga sp.
GCATCGTAAACGTTCTCAACACCTTGAAGGTACATGGCTATTCTCTCCACACCATACGTGATCTCAAGGGGTGTGCGTTTCAATTCGACTCCCCCGAATTGCTGAAAATAAGTGAATTGCGTGATTTCCATCCCATCAAGCCAAACTTCCCATCCTATTCCCCAAGCGCCGAGTGTGGGAGATTCCCAATTGTCTTCGACAAATCTGACATCATGCTCTTTTATTCCGAGCCCAAGGCGTTCAAGTGAATCCAAATATATCTCTTGGGATTCCTCCGGAGACGGAAGAAGTATCACCTGATACTGTAAAAAGCGCTGCATCCTGTTTGGGTTCTCACCGTACCTGCCATCTGTCGGCCTTCTACTCGGTTGGATGAAGGCGATCTTCGCGTCCTTTTGCTTTAAGACGGTGAAGAAAGTGGAAGGGTGAAACGTTCCAGCACCCATTTCCATGTCGTAAGGTTGATCAACAACGGCACCCTTTTGAGCCCAAAATTCGTTGAGCTTGAATATCAAGTCTTGAATGTTCACGGCTTCACACCCTCGTTTTTCAGAACCGTCACACATCTTTCGCAAAGTGTTGGGTGCTGTGGATCTTTTCCCACACTCTCGGAGTACTTCCAGCATCTTTCACATTTCTGTCCGGGTGCGTGCTCCACCTTCACTTCGACATCACCCACTTCATTTGATAACGTGGCTTTAGAAACTATGAATATATCAGCCAAGTCCTCGTTGGACAACGTTTTCAAAATGTCGTGATTCTCCCTATCCACTTTAAGTGTCACAGCGGCTTCAAGAGGATGACCTATACGCCCCGCTTGTCTTTCGTCTTCGAGTGCTTTCAAAACGACGTCTCGAACGGTTCTTATCTTTCTCCACTTCTCGATCAACTCAGGGTTGATTTCACCCAAATTCGGCCATATTTCAAGATGAATGCTCTCTAACTTTTCAAACGGAAGGGCAGTGTATATCTCTTCAGTGGTAAATGGGGTAATGGGAGCCATCAACTTAAGTAGGGTCATCCCTGTCTCGTACAAAACAGTCTGTGCCGATCTTCTTTCCCTCGAAGTCTTACCTGAGGTGTAAAGCCTGTCTTTCAATATGTCCAGATAGAATGCACTCATATCGACGGTTATGAAATCGAATATCGCGTGGTAAACTTTGTGTAAATCGAATTCGTCGTAATATTTGGTGACGTTTTCAACGAGCTTTCTGAGCATGTTCATGGCATATTCGTCTATTTCAAGAAGATCTCTTACCCGATCGTTTTTTGGATCGAAATCGGCTATGTTTCCAAATATGAACCTCAGAACGTTTCTCACTTTACGATAACCATCCACTTGCTTTTCCAGTAAGCCCATCGAAACTTTCACATCGTTTTTATACTCTGCCGAGGCAACCCATAGCCTGAAAACATCCGCCCCCATCTTTGAAACCACATCGTTCGGATCTATGACATTCCCAAGAGACTTGGACATCTTTCTGTCCTTTTCGTCTCTGATGAAGCCATGTGTGACAACCGTTTTGTATGGAGGCACTCCATCTCTTATCATTCCTAAAAGAAGCGAAGATTGGAACCATCCTCGGTGTTGATCGCTTCCTTCAAGATAAAGATCGGCAGGATACCAACCTTTAGGTTTGAGAACGGATTCAAACGAGGAACCAGAATCTATCCAAACGTCCATGACATCGTATAGTTTTTCAAAATGTGTCCCTCCACATTCTGGACACTTGTATCCTTCGGGCAAGAGTTCTTCGGGTTTTGCGGAAAACCATACGTTACTACCTTTTTCGCCAACTATCTTTGCCACATGCCTTACTATATCAGCATCCATGATGACTTTTCCGCAATCGGCACACTTGAAAGCCGGTATTGGCATGCCCCAATCCCTTTGCCTTGAAATGCACCAATCCGGTCTATCGGAAACCATCGAAGAAATTCTGTTCTTTCCCCAGGTTGGCACCCATTGAACGTCATCAATGGCTTTAAGAGTTTTTTCTCTCAAATCGTCCTTGTCTATGGATATAAACCATTGTTCCGTTGAACGGAATATCAACGGTCCATGGCATCTCCAACAATGCGGGTAAGGGTGAGTGAACATCTCTTCCGCTACCAGGGCACCTGATTTTTTCAAATCATTCACGATAACGTCGTTCGCCTTGAAAACACCCATCCCAGAATATTTTGGAAGATCCTCAACGTAATTTCCATAATCGTCAACTGGCGAAAATATTTCCAGATTGTATCTTTTACCGGTTTGGTAATCATCTGCACCGTGTCCCGGAGCAGTGTGGACTGCACCAGTACCGGTGTCGGTTAAGACGTAATCCGCCATGACTATCGGTCGAGGTTGATTGTAGATTGGATCTATCAAAGTTTTAAGCTCAAGTTCAGATCCTTTAAGTGTAGCGATCGTTTTCCAACTTTCGATTTTCGCCTTTTTCATCACCTGTTCAACAAGCGCACTCGCCATCACCCAAGTTTCGCCGTTGACTTTCACCCTGGAATATTCAATGTTAGGATTGAGTGCAACTGCCCTGTTTGCAGGCAGTGTCCACGGGGTTGTCGTCCAAATAACCACGTATTCATCTTTTTTATCTTCGAAAGCGAATTTCACATAAATAGCCTTCGATGTGTCATCTTGATATTCAACTTCCGCTTCTGCGAGAGCCGTATGGCAATGAGGACACCACATGACGGGCTTGTTCTCACGATAAACCATGCCTTTTTCCACGACATCTGCAAAAACTTCGTATATGCCGCGCTCGTACTCTGGGTTCATCGTCAAATAAGGCTTATCCCATTCTCCAAAGACTCCCAATCTTTTGAATTGCTTTCTCTGGACGTTAACGTATTTTTTTGCGTAACTGGCGCACGTTTTCCTTATTTCAAGCCTCGACATTTCTTTTATTTTATTTCCTAACTCAACGGAAACCTTATGCTCTATCGGAAGACCATGTGTATCCCATCCAGGAATGTACGGGGCGTCATAGCCCCGCATGCTTTTGTACTTGATCACGACATCTTTCAAAACCTTGTTCATCGCCGTTCCCACATGAATGTTGCCGTTGGCGTAAGGAGGTCCATCGTGCAACACGTATTTGGGAGCGTCTTTACGAGCTTCTCTCAATTTGAAATAAATTTTGTCTTCTTCCCATTTTTTCAATATTTTAGGTTCATTTGAAACCAAATTCGCCTTCATGGCTATGATCTTCGCAGGAAGGTTCAAAGTATCTTTGTAATTCAAAAATCACACCCCCAATAACTTTTTAACTCTGTTTTTGAGTTCGCTCAAATCGGAAGATTTGACTACGTAGTCATCGGCTGCCCAGCTTGAAAGATCGTGACGGTAGTGACTGTAAGCGGTCAACAGTACGATCTTGACGTCTTTCTTCATGTCTCTCACTTTTCCAGCAACTTCCAAACCGCTCATGTCTGGCATTTCAATATCCATGGTGATCAAATTGACATCATTGGACGAAAGGTAATCCAAAGCTTCTTCACCATCTCTTGCAGTTTTAACATCGTAGCCCTCGTCCTCCAATTCTTCTTTCAACAACATCCTCATTGCCTCTTCATCTTCAACCACTAAAATCTTTTTCACGGTCATCAGCCTCCTTGCAGTCTACAAATTCTTTGGAATCGTAA
>CAYYEU010000013.1:13406-15056 GCA_964470975.1 uncultured Mesoaciditoga sp.
GTCATTTTCCTTGGTAAGATCGATCTCAAGCTCAATTGATTTAGCTTCAATTTTGTCAGAATAAAGTTCCACAGCATCCATAACCACTTCGTTTATGGATTTACTTTCAAACTTGACGTTTAAATTCGATCGGCTGAAGTCCAACGTTTGATTCACAATTCCTTCAAGTCTTCTGGTTTCATTTAGTATGATGTTAAGATACTTTGCCATCTTTTCGTCTTTGGTGATCTTCTTTGCACGTTGAGTGAATCCGCCTATGGCTGATAACGGATTTCTTATTTCATGTGCTACCCTTGCAGACATCTCCCCTAATATGGCTAATCTTTCCTGGTTCCTAAGTTCAACTTCCAGCATGTGTTCTTTCGTTACATCGTCAAACATGGCAATGTATCCCACGATTCGCAAAGTTTCTTTTTCCAAGAGAGGTGAAAACTTCACGTTTAAAAACATCTCTTTGTCATGGAAGAAGCATTTGTAATCGTTCAACGTGATGGTTTCTTTAACGGCGTAAACTTTTTCCGCAACGTTGAATATGTCGTAAAACTCCGGCCCCAGTATGTTCACTGCTGAGTTCATAACTCTTTCTTTTTTGAGTTTGAACAGTTCTTCACTTTTTCTGTTCCACTCAAGAATGTGCTTTTCTCTATCGACAACGACTATGGCTACATCGAGATTTTCGAGAACATTTTGAGAGAAATCCCTCAAGTACTCGACGAATGTCTTTTGTTTTTCAAGGTTTGAAGTTTTTTCTTTAAGCTCCGAATAATTCTTGAGTGATTCGATCGTTAAACCAACGCTTTCGGAAAATATCCTGAGCATCTCTATCATATCATCATCGATCGGTTTAGAAGTGTATTTGTTGTCCAAAACGATCGCACCGTAAACCTCGCGACGCCCCACCAACGGTACACATACGAATTCGTCGACCTTCAAGAAGTTCAAAAGGTTCATGAGTTCTCTTTCGCGCTCTTTGGCAAGAGTACGAGTTACGTGTACGATCTTACCACGGTTTATAACCCTATCGAATATGTAATCACCCGTGTAAGAGAACGTCCTGCCTCTGACAAAGTCGTTTAACCCTCCAGAGGATTGCAGCGCCATTGCCTCGGCACGAAGGTATTGCGAAAAATCGGCGTACATATCCTCACGCTCTTTCGCCGTTTTCCAAGAAGTGGCGACGTTGTTTTCAGAAACCGGTCCGATCCATTCTTTCGCTTCCAGCACTTTGTCACTCTCGTTTTTTTCAAGTAACAACGCCCTGTTGAATCCAAAACCCATTCCAGAAGTCAGTCCTACCAACACGATTCTGTAAACGTTTCGAATGTCTTGAGAGCTTCTCATGGCTTTCATGATCTTCTGAAGTGAATTGAGAAGTCTAACTTGTTCTCTTTGGTGTATTATGTACTCTTCACTTTGACGTTGAAATTTTTTTAATTTTTTGTTTTCATGCTCAAGTTTAAGATACAGACTTATTTGATTCATCGAAAGACGCATTCTGTTGATAACCGACATGAGTATCGATAGATCAAATTCGTCAAAATGACGGTAAGTTCTGTAAAAATCGGTATTCTTGCGATTAAAGAGCATCATAACGGCGATCAGCTTGCCTCCATCCATTACAGGCACCCCAATTGCGGATTTGATCTTGAA
>CAYYEU010000013.1:15156-19807 GCA_964470975.1 uncultured Mesoaciditoga sp.
CTCAGTTGCTTATGTTCCTTTTCATAAATATACAAACACACTTCCTTCGCACCTGTAACGTCTTTCACAAAGAGCGTTAAAGTGCGCAGCATGTCTTCCAGGTTTTTTTGGTTCAAAACCTCAATTATCTGACTTGCCAAATTCACCGAAAATTCTTTCGAATTCCTTTTCAATTCTTTCGACATGAGTTCCACTCCAATACACTTTCTTACATGCGGGGCATATTTTGAAATTGCTAACAGAAAGGTACACTCTCTCTGGTACAACGTTTTTTACCTTTTCCGCAGAGATGCTTGACAACAAAGAATTACATTCCGTGCATCGCGAAAAGGGCACGGCTTCCTTTGAAATGGCATATCTCTTTTCCAATTCCTCCAATTGTTCTCGCCAATTATCGCTGAAAATCAGGAAAGATTCTCCATCATAGCTTTCCCATATTTTTCTCGATCTTGTGAGAAGAATCCTATCTTTTTCAGATCTTCCGTCCCATTTTCGAGTATCAAAACCAAGCAATCTCAGTTTTCTCATCAATTTACCAAGCGTGTCATCACAAAAAAATTTCCTCATCTTGATGATAATTATAGCATTAAAGAGGGTTTTTCCATTTGTTAAAAAACGCGAAGTCGTTCAGCGCCATTCTTCTTGAAATTTTCTTGGAATACGATTCATCTGCACTAAGAGTTTGGGGATAATCTGGATATCCAAGAGGTGTAAGTGCAACCACGCGAAGATCTCTTGGAATGGAAAGAATCGATTTTACACGATTCTCGTTGAAAAGCCCTATCCAACAAGTTCCAAGCCCCAGTGACGTCGCCGCCAACATGAGGTTTTCCATAGATGCCCCAAAATCCACCAAATAGTAAGGAAGTCCCTCTCTTACGCCACTTTTATGTGGGTCGGAAACCCCGACGATAACGCATGGGGCGTTTTTTATCCAAGAATTCACCGAAGTTGCCGTTTCTGCGGAAGTTATTTTTGACAGAATTTCAGGATCGTTGACCACCACGTATCTGACCGGCTGATCGTTCTCCCACGAAGGTGCGAGACGAGCCGCATCGAGCACCGTTAATATCTTATCTGCCGGAACAGGCGTCGGTTTGTATCTTCTCACGCTGCTTCTCAACTTTATGATGTTTGGGATTTCATCGTACATATTGCCACCTTCTTTCTTCGTTTATTTCCTTTTGATCAACGCCACCGATTCCACATGATGTGTTTGTGGGAACATATCCACAAGTTTTACGTCTTCAATGGCGTATCCATTTTTCATGAGCTCTTTGACATCACGCGCAAATGTTGAAACATCGCAGGAAACGTAAATCACTTTTTGAGGCGTCAGAGCGGATATCTTTTCAACAACTCCACGATCAAGGCCAGTTCTGGGCGGATCCACGATCACCACATCAAAATGTGTCTTTGGCTTCCAATCCTGAACTTTCAAAAGTGAAAATCGAGTGTTAAAGGCACCGTTGATCTTGGCATTCTCGCGGGCAATTTGGATGGAAACGGGAGAGCTCTCCAGTCCAACCACTTTCTCAAATGTCTTGAACAATTGAAGAGAGAAAAAGCCAACTCCACAGTAAAGATCCAACAATCTCCCACCAGAGCCCGCGTACCCTTTCACGATATCTGCAAGGGACTTTGCCCCCAAATAATTGACTTGAAAGAACGCTTTCGCGGGCACTTCGTACTTCACATTGCATATGTTGACGTGTAAGAGGCCACTGCCTCGATGAACTCTTTGACGCCCGGCAACGACGACACGCGAATGATTTTCAAGAGTTATCACGTTGTCCACATCCTCGATTTGTGGAGGTGTCAGCCTTCTATTTGATGTGAATATCACCATGGTTTTTCCACTTGCCTCTCTGAAAATCACGTGATCGATGCTTGAGGCGAACTTTTTGTGTTTTTTCAAATACTTTTCAACCGTTAATTTCAGTGTATTCAACGTCTCAGTTGCCAACATGCATTTCTCGATTTTAACGAAGTCATGAGTGCCTCTCTTGAAAAAGCCTATTTCTCCATTTCGGACAACCATTTCCATCTTGTTCCTGTAACCGTACGCTTTTGTTGGAATTACCTCTGGTCTATCGATGGCTATTTTTGCCATATGCCTCATCTGATCTACAAAAACATCGGATTTGAGTCTTAATTGCTCCTCGTATTTTACATCCATCCACTCACAGCCACCACACTCTTCAAAGTATTTGCAGGGAGGGATAATTCTGTTTGGTGAAGCCTTGATCACGTGTTTCACCTTACAAAATGAAAGGTCCTTTTTCTTCTTTTCTATTTCAACGCTGACAATTTCTTCTGGGTAAGCACCTTTGATCAGGTATATCTTTCCGTTTTCTCTCGCCAAAGCGAAACCACCAGCGATCATTTTCTCTACTTTTACTTTCAAAAATCATCTCTCCAAACATTGATTTTAAACGCTCCACCAAATTCCGAATTGGCAATTCCCATTGAAATTCCCATTTTCACGTTCCAATTTGAAATTTTTTTGCCCGCATCGGCATCGAGTTTTAGAACATCGTTTTCGTACTCCATCCCGATCGAATACCGTGTGCCTTCAAATTCATTTGAATAATTTAGAGACAAAGTTGGAAGGCTATCTGAATGAAGGTTGATTTCCCCGAAGGGCGAGTTCAAATTCGCGTTTAAATAGAAAAGGGAAGTTGATTGATCTGTTTGAAATCCCGTTGCCCAACTCAGAGTGGAAAAGGCAAACATGGACGTATCACTCAAGGTGGCCTTGATTTTTTCATGGCTTTGTTTGGATGTTTTCTCCCAATCCACTGCCGCTTTAAAATTTCCACACGATTTCGAAACCCTCCATCCTACCGATGAAGTATTTATACTCGCTTCAAAGGTGATCGGGGTGGAAACGCTTATCTGAGTTCCCCATTCGTTATTCTCGTTTTCAAAATGCTGATGGAACTTCAAAGAAAAAGGTCCATCTTGAAAACTTTGAACGCTTTGAACTCCACCACTTCCAAGGCTCAAGCCAAAATACGAACTTCCATTTGAAAATTTCATGACGAAGTTTGGATCTTTTCCCACTTGAAATATCAAATTGGTTTTTGAAGCTTCCAACGAAAAACTCAAGCCATTCAAATTCGAATTGAATCCCACTTTGCCGTAAGAATTCTGACCAAAAAATGAAAGGCCAGCATCCTCGTTCTGCGCGACACCCATCGGCCATCTGAATCCTTTGGTTACAAGATGTGCCCCAAGGGAAAATTGGAAGTTTGAAAGAGAAAGTTTCTTTGTCGCCTCAAGCCTTAAAGAGGCGGTTGAATCGATGTTCAAATAGCCAGAAACGGAAAAGTTTCCATTAGAATTGCCGTCAACGATTTCGGAGTGCAAAAAATATTGGTTTGCAGGCGTGGAAAGAACGGTTAATACAGATTCTTTTAACGAATAATTTTTTACCTTTTCACTCTTTGTGGCTGCCAGCACGTAATAAGGTGATGACTCATTCATGCTTTGATACTCAATTGTCACGATGTCCCCGTAAAGAAGGTTGGATATGAATATCTCTCCGTTGTCGTAGTTGAGTTCATAGCGATTCGAAGGCACCGAAGAACCGTTTACGTAGACATGCACACTCTGATAAGCAACAGGCCCGAGCAAGAACGACTCGGTTGGATCTTTTACAACAAAAACCACGTGCTTGAGAGTTCCGCGTACTTTCCCAAAAGAAATGTTTTTGGAAGATACTCCGATCACCGCTATTGGTGAAAATCCGGAGCCTTTTACCTGAACAGTTCCCAGATAAAGGCCAGCTGGTATGTAATGTAAAATAAGGCTGTCTACCGATTGTTCCCCTAAGTCTCCAAATAGATAAAGATCTTTTGTCATGTAACCAGATACCCTAAAAGCCATGTTCTGATCAAAGAAAATGCCACTTGGAATCCCAAGGTATGCGAGAATAGCTGGTGCTCCAAAGCCATATGAAAGATCGATCGATTGATTGATTTGAATGTTAAAAGCTAATGAAAACGTGAAAAGCTCAAGAATCAAAAACGCTTCCACGAGCAATTTTGTGCCCGTTTTCGGCTTCACTGAAGGTGATCACCTTCTTAGATGGGAATTGGATTCTTTCTACCATTACGCCTCCTTCCCCACAAGCGATAAGCGCATGCGTCTTTAAGCTAACCACTTGACCAGGCTTGCCTTTACTCGTCATGGACAAACCTTTAAAGCCGAAAAGCTTCACGACTTCGCCGCTTAATTTGGCTTTAGCCGCGGGGGTGGAGTCGAAGGCACGTATTTTGTTTCCAACATCTTCGGCTGGGAGAGTCCAATCCACAAACGTTTCTTTCACGGATATTTTGGGAGCCCGAGAGGGCTCTCCATTCTGAGGCTTCAGAGATATGCCAGGATTCTCCAGAAATTTTTCCACCAAATGGCTTCCAACTTCTGACAATCGTTCGTAAAGGATGTCAAAAGTATCGAACGGATCCACTTTCACGCTTTCACTCAAGGCGATGTTACCGGTATCCATTCCCTCATCTATTTTAAAAAGCGTAACGCCTGTCTCTGTGACGCCATCCAACAGGGCTCGTTGTATCGGAGCCGCTCCACGGTACTTTGGAAGAAGAGAAGCGTGCACGTTGAAAAAGCCAAGTTTAACCGTTGAAAG
>CAYYEU010000014.1:0-8534 GCA_964470975.1 uncultured Mesoaciditoga sp.
GATGTACATTCCTATGTTGTATTCCCATGGCGGTGGAGAAGTTGGCCTTGCTTCCTCTTTTACAGATAAAACTTTACCTGCCTTGTTCTTGGTAACGAGGGCATATGGATATTTTTTCGAAGACAGCCCACTTAAAAATGTGATGTCCGCACCTTTTAGCTCGTGAAAGTTAACAAGTCCGGCAATTGAAGACGGTCTTATCAAAGGCGTGTCGGCGTACATGACAAGTGTCTCTTCGCTTTTCTTCATTCCATTCATTCCGAATTTCAAAGCATCTGCCGTACCAAGAGCTTTGGGCTGAATTACGTAATCGAACTCATCTCCTATTTTGGCCTTAATCATTTCGGCATTCTTTTTTCCAACAACAACATGGATCTTCACATTTCCAAAAACACTTTTAACGTTTTCTATCACGTGAGAAAGTAAGGGCTTTTCGTATATCTTAACCAAGGGTTTTGGGGTTTTTCCTCCCATTCTCGTTCCACTTCCGGCTGCCAATATCACAACTTGCATTTCAACCACTCCCTTTCAACCCTTCAAACCGGTATGAGTTATGCCGGCAACTATGTATTTCTGCATAAAGACGTATATTATGAAAAGCGGAATGACGGCCAGAAGAGAACCCGTTAACAGCAAATTCCACCTTGCACCATATTGTGATTGGAATTGGGTAAGTGCCATGGTAATCGTCATGAGTTTGTCACTGCTTATGTACAATATTGGTCTCAAAAGCGCATTCCAATTGTTCATGAATGCTATGATAAACAACGTTGCAAGGGGCGTTTTCCCTAAAGGAAGAAAGATACCCCAATACAATTTAAAAGGTCCTGCACCATCTATCACGGCCGCGTCTTCAAGATCTTTTGGGACATTTTCATAGAATTCCCTCATCAAAAACGTGCCAAAAGATCCCACAAGGAACGAAGGAACGATTAAAGGTAAATAAGTATCAAGCCATCCAAGTTTCATCATCAACAGGAATTCCGGTATGATCGTAACTTGAAGGGGAACCATCATCGTAGCCAAGAGTAATCCAAATATGATGTTTTTTCCTTTGAATTCCATTCTCGCAAATGCAAATCCTGCCAGTGAACAAGTGAAAACTTGTCCTAACGCTGCACTGAACGCAACGAAAAGACTGTTCATCGTGTATCTCAAAAAATGATACTGTGACAAAACCGTTTGATAATTGCTAAACATATCTGGCTTTAGCCATTTATCTGGTATGAAAGATGGAGGTATGCGAAATATGTTGTGCTCCGTGTTAAAAGAATTTATGAGCATCCAAAAGAAGGGAAATATCATGATCACCGCAAGGATTACCAGTATCGAATAAACAACGATTTCTTTTACAAGCTTGTAATTCACGATCTTCCTCCTTAATATTGGTACTTAACCCAACGTTTTTTAAGATAGAAATTGACAACTGTTATTCCACCTACAATGGCAAGCAAAACGTACGCCATGGCCGAAGCGTAACCCATTCTGTAGAATACGAATGCGTTTTGGTATATGCTGTAAACAAGCGTTGTGGTGGATATTCCCGGTCCACCTTTTGTCATCGTATAAACGATTTGGAAATTTCTGAAGGAGTCTATTATGGCCACTATGAGTACAAAAAAAGTTGTGGGCGATAACAGCGGTAAAGTTATGTGCCAGAACGCTTGCCGCGGTGTGGCACCATCTATCTTTGCCGCTTCGTAAAGCACAATCGGCACATCTTGAAGGCCTGCCAAAAAAAGAATCATGTAGTAGCCTGACATTTTCCATATCATTACGAAGGCCACACTCATAAGAGCCCACTTGGGATCTCCAAGCCACGAGGGACCATTTATGCTGAAAAGTTGCAAGATGTTGTTCAGCAGACCATATTTTGGGCTTAACAACCATCCCCAAACCAGACCTATAGCCACGGCAGACGTTACAAACGGCGAAAAAAACATGGCACGAAATGCGCTGATTCCTTTTAGTTTTTTGTTAACAAGCAAAGCAAGAATAAGCCCTGAAATCATAACGCCGGGTACGTAAATTCCTGAAAAAATAAAAGTATTTCCCAACATCGTCCAAAATGATGGATCGGAAAACATCTCCATGTAATTTTCAACGCCAACCCACTGAGGGGGAGAAAAGATATCCCAATGGGTAAATCCCATGAAAAACGCGAAGACTATGGGTCCCAACCTAAAAACGAACAGTCCTACAAGCGCTGGTAATATGAAAAGCCACGCATGCCATGGCCTGTACCACTTCAATCCTTTTTTCAAAAACAACACCCCCGCTTTGATGGAAAGAGAGGGAGCAGTTCGCTCCCTCAAATATAAAATGCTATTTGTAATATCTTGACAATACCTTATTCGCATTCCGCGTAGTTTCTTGCAAAGCCTCCTGGAAACTCATTTCACCGTTCATAACGGCATCAAGTGCTCCATTCAATCCAAGCGTCTCGGCCGCACCATAGCCTCTCCACTCACTCCAACCTTTGGTGAAGGAGTTTACCATGTTAAGTTTCCCAAGGTCAAGAAGAATTCCCTTTTCAGCAGGTTGCTTTCCCTTTTCCAAGAACGCTTTTGAATCGGCAAGCGGTTTGTAAGAAGGAATCTTCCCAGCCATGTACATGTTGATCGTAAGGCCTGGACCACTCATGAATTTTGCAAGTTCCCAAGCCTCTTGCGAATGCCTTGTTTTAGAGGAAACGGCTATCATATCTGGCCATGCGTAAATAACATTTTTTGAACCGTTAGGTCCTACCGGTACGGGAGCTATTCCCCAATTGAATTTGTTCGCAAAGAGTTTCCTCGTGTTTTCAATGTTCCAAGAACCATCAACCCACATTGCGGCCATGCCAAGCGGGAAAATGTCTTGTTGTCTAACACCTGTCATTTCCTTTTTTTGAGGAGACACTTTATAGGTGGTAACGAGCTTGGTCAAGAATTTCATAGTCTCGATCGCTTTGGCATCCGGAGCGAATTTTTTCTTATCGGCACTAAGCAAATGTCCACCGTCCCTGTAGATCCATGGCTCAATTTGAGCGTATCGACCGTAAAGCCAAAAGCCCCATTGTTTTACTTTTCCATTTTCTTTGATCGTTAGCTTTTCAGCGGCATTGAGGAAGTCACACCAATTCCAATTTTCATCTGGATAAGAGAGACCCGCCTTATCAAAAGCCGTTTTGTTGAAGTACAAAACAGGCGTGACCCACGCAAATGGTAAAGCGTAGACATCTCCCGTGTTTTTTGGATACTTTGCCATGTTGAAAAGACTCTCGAAGTAATTTGATACGTTTAAATCCGTATTCACGTAATTCTGAAGGTCGAGCAACAATCCTTTTGCAGACCACTCTTCGATGTAACCTGAACTCATGTTAAAAACGTCAGGTAATTTGTTTGTGGATGCCATAATCCTGAGCTTTGTCCAGTAATCATGGGGATCGATTGTCGTCAGCTCGACTTTGATATTTGGGTGAATGCTCTCAAATTTGTTCACGGCTGACTGAACTTGATCTTTGATACTTGGATCCCACATCCAGTAACGCAAGGTAACTTGTCCAGCGAAAGCAGTAAACACCAATGCAGCCATTACAAACAACGCTATCAAACCAGCCTTCTTCATACTTTTAACACCTCCTATTTTTTATACGGGCATCGTCACAAGAGTAAGACATTGAAGTTGCTTTCGATATATTTTACCATTATATTTCATTTTATTTCAACAAAATATTTTTGAAATTAATCATTGAATATCTTTCACTTCAGCTCAAAATAAAATCCGAATTCCTTTCCAAAAAACATTTCTGGTTCGATGATGCCAAATGGTGTGTTGAATTTTGTGCCCAATCCAATGGAAGGTTTGAAATTCCCTAAACCCAAATTTCCATTGCTGATGAACGCCGTCTGCAAGATGAGTTCTGGAGTGAAAAAATTCATCTTGAAAGATTTTGACAATCCAAAAGAAAGGGTGAATGGAACTCCAAGTTTCATTTCAAATAGAGTCATGAATGGGGCATCGAATTCTCTTTGATCGTACCCTTTCAAATCGTTACTTTGCCCAAAGTACAGCTTTCTGTTGAATGGTGCATCTCCCATGTTGAAAACGGAGTATATTCTCGATTGAGCGTATATTTGCATGACGATTCTATAGTAATTCTCAATATCAACACTTACATTCGTGTAAGTTGCATTCAATCCATGTTCAATGTTGGCTTCCCATAGCCAGTATGCTCTGGTGTCTTGGACTTGCGGTAAGTTTCCCATATTAAAAGAAATTGCCTTAATTGAAGAAGCTATTGTCGAAGATATCGTCTCGTAAATGTAATTGGTCATGAAAGAGAAATTTGCATCGTTATATCCGATACCCACGTTGAAAGTTGTCGAGTTGTAATGAAATCCAATGTTTGTGTTTGGCCTCTGCCACCATAACTTTTTTGAATTATCAAAGCTTAAGTTGAACGAAAAAGGCGTTCCAAAAACGTGAGTGGAATTCAATCCCACGGAATAACCACCAAAAAACATTTCAAAGGGGGAGAGATTGAAAAATCTCAAATTAGCGTATCCACCAATCGCAAGTCCAAAGAGATCATCGTCCTCCACTCCAACACCTTTTTCTAAATCTATTTTTGGAAAAAGGTGACTTTTCTCTTTAAGATCCACAACCAATATGTAATCGCTTCCACTTGCATCCAAGCTCATGTAAACATCCGAAAAGAGGCCAGAATCGAGCAGAGCATCCTGAGCTTTTGATATTGCGTCAAGATCGACTTTCATGTTTTCTTTATAGTTCATCAAATTCAGAACAACGCATTTTTGAGTCTGGAGGTTGCCGTTTACTTTCACATCAACTATTCGATCTTGAGCAAAGATTGAGAGAGAAAACATCACGATAGCTAAAAACAAGAGAGCTTTTCTCATTTCGATTTCTCCTTTCTCAAAATCTCATTCACCTTCTTGGCGGCATCGTTGAATGCTTGTTGAGGAGTTTCCACCGAATGCTTCACCTCTTCGATCGCCGTGTACAGTATGTGCCTTATCTGAATTATGTCCACATTCACCGGCCTTGGCCTTGCATAGGGAATAGCTTCAATGGCTGGCTTCAGTTGTGGAAATTTTTTCCATATGAGCCTTATCTGCAAGGAGTTAAGCGCAGATTTTCTTACAGGAAGATATCCTGTATTCTCGTACCAATAAAGGGTGTTCTTCGTGTTCGTTATCCATTTCATGAATTCCCACGCAGCATCTCTTCTCTCTTTTGAGATGCCGTTGATTATCGCAATGGATCCCCCACCCAACGTGGTGACGGTTGCTTTATGAGAAGGAAGCATGGCGACTCCAAGATCCCACGGCAAATTGTCAAGCCCGTAACGTGTTCCGCCACTGCTCATTGGACCCATCGCGATCTTTCCCATCATAAAAGCTTGAATACCTTCTTGATAAGTCATGTTGGGTGGAGAGATGCCCATATCGAACCAATGTTTCCAAATCTTCAGAGCTTCCACGGCTGGAAGTTGGTTGACAACGCAAGTCGTCATGGATGAATTGAAAACTCGTCCCCCATTTTCCCAAATCAGGGGTTCAAATTGGTAAAAGGCGGTGTCTTGTCCATCCACTCCCCAAAAAAGTCCATATTGGCTCGGTTTGGCATTTGGAGAGTTTCGAATTGTCAGCTTCTTGGCCATCTCTTCCATCTCTTTCCACGTTCTTGGAGGCTTATTCGGATCCAATCCGGCTCTTTGAAAGAGATCTTTGTTGTAATAGAACATCAAGCAACTTATGTTGAATGGCAAAGCATATACTTTATCGTTTATCACAACCGTTTTCCAAAAGGAATCTACGAAATCCGATCGCAATTCAGGATCTTTCGAAATGTACCCCGACAAATCGAAAAGTTGATCGTTAGCCGTGAATATTCTGAGGTGCTCGATGTTTAACTGAACGATATCTGGTGCACGATTTGAGAGCAAGGCCGTTTTCAACTTGGTAACCATCTGATCGTAGTTGCCTTCGTAAACCGCAATTACGTGTATTCGAGGATGTGACGCGTTGAAGTCAGCAACGAGTTTATCCAAAGCGGGTTTTTGATAATCGGACATGGAATGCCAGAATATCAGTCTCACGTTTGCAAAAGTAAACGTGACAATTGACAACGCCAAAATTAAAAACAAGATCTTTTTCACTCTTATCACCCCTTCAACCCTGTTAAAGTTATACTCTTAACAAAATGTTTTTGAGCTATAAAATAAGCAATGAGTATTGGCAAAGTTGCCACAATGGTTCCAGCCATAAATTGCCCCCATTGCATTCCCCCTTCTGTTCTGAACATGGCAAGGCCGAGTTGAACGGTTCTCATATTTGGAACGTTCACGATCAGCAGCGGCCAAAAATATCCGTTCCAAGACCACATGAAGGAGAAAACCGCTATGGTTAACACCGCCGGCTTTAAAAGCGGGATAAAGATCTTGGTTAGGATCTGAAACTCGTTACATCCATCTATTACGGCGGCATCTTCCAAATCTTTTGGAATGGTTAGAAAAAACTGCCTCAGGAAAAAAGTTGTCACAGCTGTGGCGGCGTAAGGGATTATCAATCCCTGATAAGTGTTCACCCAACCAAAACTTGATACCACTAAATACTGTGGAATCATGAGCAATTGTCCTGGTATCATCATGGTGGCTAAAAATGTGTAGAAGATCAAATCTCTTCCTTTGAATTTCAATCTTGAAAACGCGTAAGCACTTAACACAGCGGTTATTATTTGTAACAACGTGGTGAGAGAAGCGACCACAAAACTGTTTAAAAGGTAACGTGCAAATGGTATCTTCGTAAAGATTGCCGTGTAATTTCCAAATGTTGGATCCGCAGGCAAAAGAGAAAAGGGGTTCTTGAATATTTCTCTTAAACTCTTAAAAGACGTTGAAATCGACCAGAAAAATGGAAAAAGCATGAAAAACGATCCGGCAATCAAAATTGAGTGCTTTAAAATGCGGACCCGAACGTTTGCACGTTTATTCATAATTAACCCTTCGCTCTAAAAACTTGAATTGGAATATCGTCGCCAAAAGTATCATTCCCATGAGCAAAAAAGCCACTGCCATGGCATAACCCATGTTGTAATAAGAAAAAGCCTGTCTGTAAAGATAAAATACCACAACAGTTGTTGTGTTCAAAGGCCCTCCCGAAGGAGTCATGATCTGGACGGGACCGAAAACCTGAAAAGATGAGATGGTGAACATGATCATCAAGAAAAAAGTTGAAGGCGAAAGCAATGGAAGAGTTATGTACCAGAAGCTTTTCCACTTGGTTGCTCCATCCAATGACGCCGCTTCGTAGTAGGTATTCGAAATGGATTGAAGACCTGCAAGGTAAACAACCGTTGAATATCCAACATTTTGCCATATACCAAGAAGTATTATCACGACCAACGCAAGGCTTGGGCCTTGAAAGATCACGGGCAAAGAAATATGAAAGTTGTTAAAAAAAATTTGAAGTATGCCCGTTGGATTGGTAAGCCAGTTTACACCTTGACCACCCAATTTTTCAATTACGTGGTTGGCTATTCCCATTTGACTTTGAAATATCCAATTGAATCCCATCGCAGCGGCAATGGGAGAAGTTACAACCGGCATGAAATATATCATTCTGTAAACTCCAACGCCACGCATGGAGCTGTCTCTCAAAAGAAGAGCAAAAAAAAGGCCGAAAAACAAGGAAAAAGGTAAAACTCCTAAAACGTAATACAGAGTGTAAAGCATCGAGTTCCAAAACTCCGTTGAAGTCAAAGCGGCAACGTAGTTTTGGAACCCAATGAATATCGCTTGAGAGGACATGTCCCATTGATGAAAACTCATAAAAAAAGCGTAAAGCAACGGAAAAAAAACGAAAACGATCATCACCGTTGCAGTGGGAGATATGAAAAAGTATCCCTTGATCGTTTTCTTAAATCTTGAATTCACGGAGAACTCATTCCATCCCACCTTTTTTCTTGTCGAAAAGATGACAAGCTACCAATCTTCCTTCATGCTCAACGAGTTTTGGCTCTTCTTTGGAACATATTTCCGTGGCGTAGGGACATCTTGTATGAAATCTGCAGCCTGTTGGAATATTTATAGGTGATGGTATCTCACCTTGAGGCACTATTTTAGAACGTTTTAATTTCGGATCTGGCACAGGAACTGCACCCATAAGAATTCGTGTATAAGGATGAAGAGGCTCTTTGAAGAGATCTTTTGTTTTTGCGATTTCCACGATCTTTCCAAGGTACATCACGGCGATCCTATCACATATGTACTTCGCACTGGCAAGATCATGCGTTATGAAAAGATACGTCAAATTGAATTCTTCTTTGAGGTCGATCATGAGTTTTAATATCTGAGATCTGACCGAAACATCCAACATGGCGGTGGCTTCATCGGCAACAATGAATTTAGGGTTCGTTACGAGCGCGCGTGCTATGACGACTCGTTGCCGCTGACCTCCGGATAGTTGTCGGGTAAAACGACTGTAAAATTCTTCAGCGGGAATAAGATTCACCTTTTCAAAAAGAGA
>CAYYEU010000014.1:8634-19320 GCA_964470975.1 uncultured Mesoaciditoga sp.
GAGAGCTTGAGTCCATGGTATTTTAAGTGGAAAATACTTTTTCAGATGTTCAACCTTTAACAGAGCTTGTTCTGTCTTTGCCTTTTGCATTTACTTCACCTCCATACAGCCAACATTTTACCTTTCTTCCATCCACATCTATGATAGGAGGCTCTTTTTCCTTGCATATTTCCTTGGCATATGAACATCTTGGCCAAAATCTGCATCCTTTAGGAGGGTTTTTAAGATCGGGGAGGCTGCCTGGTATGTATCGCAGTTCGGTGTCTTCAAGTTTCACATTTGGTATGGATCTTAGCAACGCTTTTGTGTATGGATGCAATGGCTTTCCGTATATAGAGTAAACATCTCCGGATTCAACCAGGTGGCCTGCGTACATGACGACCACTTTGTCAACCAACTCTGCTACCACGCCAAGGTCATGAGTTATAAGTACCATTGACATGTTTTTACTTCCCTTGAGGCCTCTGAGAACTTCCATTATTTGTTCCTGAACCACGACATCCAAAGAGGTTGTGGGTTCGTCAGCTATTAACATGGAAGGCTGAAGTGCAATTGCAAGGGCTATCATCGCTCTTTGCCTCATTCCTCCACTGAACTCAAAAGGGTAGTTGTCAAGTCTTGAAGGATCTATCCCTACTGATTTCAAGGCATCACCTGAAATCTTTCTCATTTCGTCCTCTTCCATTTTGGGATAATGAGCCCTTATCAATTCAAAAAACTGATCTCTTATTCTCATAATGGGATCGAGAGAAGTCATGGGATCTTGAAATATCATGGAAATTTCTTTTCCCCTTATCTTCCTTAATTCTTCATGCGATATTTTGGCGAGATCCTTGCCTTTGTAAATTATCTTTCCAGAAATGCGTGCGTTAGGTGGAAGAAGGCCAAGAATGGCAAGCCCCGTCGTTGACTTTCCACATCCGGATTCTCCAACAAGTCCTATCGTTTCGCCCTGGTTAATTGAGAAAGATATCTTATCGACTGCTTTTACAGTTCCATTTCTGGTCAAATAGTCTATGCTGAGATCGTCAACTTCTAAAATTGCCATCTTACTCACCGCTTTTCCCCAATGTTTGGATTGAGATATTCGTCCAGCCCTTCTGCAAACATGCTAAAACCAAGCACTATCAATATGATCGCAAGACCTGGAAAAACTACCATCCACCAATCGTTTTGAAGCAAGAACTGTTGGCCTTTTGCCAAATCATACCCCCAATCAGGTACTGGCGGGGCTATTCCAAGGCCAAGAAAGCTAAGCCCGGCTTCAGTCATGACGGCATCAGCGATGTTCATCGACAAAACAACTATTGTTGAAGGCAAAACATTTGGCAAGATGTATTTCCCTATGATCGTCATGTCCTTTGCCCCTATGGAACGAGCACCTTCAACGTACAATTCTGATTTTATGGTACTAACTTGACTTCTTATAACGCGATAGTACGTGGGTATGTAAACCACAGCTATCGAAAGAGAAATGTTAAGTACTCCGGGACCAAGCATGGCCGCTATGGCTATGGCAAGTATCAAGCCAGGAAAAGTGTACACGGAATCCATTATCATCGTGACAATCCTGTCCGTAACTCCACCAACGTAACCAACGAAAAGGCCCGTTGGTATGCCGATTATGGCCGCTATGGATGTGGCTATTATCGCTATGATGATGGCCATTCTGGATCCCCATATGAATCTACTAAAAACATCGTAACCAAGGTTATTCGTTCCCATCAAATGTCCCCACTGTGGAGATAAAAGGGGAGCACCTGAAGGTTTTACAGGACTGTATGGAGATATAAATGGTGCAAATATTGCCATGAATATGAAGAACAGCAACAACAATAACCCTATGAACGCCATGATTCCCGAGGAATCACCGAGCAGCTGTCTTAAACCGTGTCCGATCCTTGAACTTATCATCTGATTACCGTATTTTCCCATCAGTACCTCACCCGCGGGTCTACCCACGCATTTATGATATCAACTAATATACTAACTATTGCAACAAAAAGTGCAAAGAAAACTATAGCACCTTGAATGGCAGGGAAATCCCTGTATCCTATACGTGTAACAAGATAATTTCCTATCCCTGGCCACGAAAACGTGGTCTCCGTTAAAACGGCTCCGGCAAGCAAAAGGGCAAATTCTAACCCCATGATCGTCAAAATTGGAGCCATCGCATTTTTGAGTGCGTGCTTGAACAGCACTCTCTTTTCCTTAACGCCCCGCGCACGTGAGGCAACAACATATTGGCTTGAAAGCGAGAGAAGAACGTTGGACCTAACCATTCTAACGAATATACTCGATATTACCACGCCCAATGCCACTGAGGGCAAAACCAAATGTCTAAGAGTGTCTACGAGAACACCCCATTGAAGATTGAGTATCGAATCTATAACGTACAGTCCCGTGTATATGTGATTTGGAATCATAAAAGGGGCTGATCTTCCAGATACGGGCAACCAATGAAACCACACCCCAAAAACGAGCTGAAGCATGATTCCAAACCAAAAAACTGGGAAAGAATAAACGAATATCGAATAAACACGTGCTGCCACATCTAACGGACCACCGAAGTGGTAGGCCGCATACGTACCAAAAAATATACCTATAAGAACGGCTATCGCCATGGCAAAGATCGTTAACTCAAGCGTCGCAGGAAATTTCTGCATGAGTTCTTGTATAACTGGTACACCTGTGTAAGCTGAAGTTCCAAAATTTCCCCGTCCTATATCAGCAAGATAATCTCCATATTGAACGATTATTGGTTTGTCAAGTCCCATTTGGTGTTCCATTGATTTTACAACTTCAGGAGGAGCTTTCGGTCCCAGCATTGCCAGAACCGGGTTTCCAGGAAGGATTCTTAAAACAAAAAATATGATGGTGAGTATTATGAGAACCATTGGAATTGTGAGCAATATTCTGGTCAAAATGTAAGTTTTCAAGCGCTTTCACCCCTTTTACTTTATAAAAAGGACTGGGCGAGAACGCCCAGTCCTTGAGATCTTATTTCTTGTACAAGAGGTAATACCTGAAGATTTGAACTGGATCCATAAGTATACCCTTGATATTGGGCTTTGCAACAACTTGTTGCTGACCTTGGAAAAGCGGAATGTAAGGAGCCTCTTTTACCATTGTGTCCTGAACGGCATTGTAAAGCGCTGTACGTCCTGGGACATCACTGACAAGTCTTGTGTCCATAAGAAGCTCATCCACTAATTTGTTTGAATAGTAAGAACCCATTCCGGGGCTGGCTTTTGATTCAAGGAATGGCCACATGTAATCGTCAGGATCGAAGTAGTCTGGGTACCATCCAAGCAAGAACATTCCCATAACTCCCTTTGTCCAGTAATCGATGTAAGTTGCCCATTCTGCGTATTTGATGGTGCATTTTACCAATCCAGTGGCCTCAAGTTGATTCTTTATAGTCAAAGCAAGATCGGACTCAGTTGAACCATAATGGCTCGGAGTGTACCAGAGACTGATCTCCAAGGGATTATCTTTGGAGTAACCGAGCGATTTGAGAATGGCCACAGTTTTAGAAGGTCTGTAATGTGGCATAACGTCTTTGTGCCCCCACATTCCATCTGGAATAAGGGTGTACAATGGCGCCACTTGCGACTTGAAAACTTTGGCAGATATTTCTGCTCTGCTTATCGCGTAAGAGAGAGCCTCTCTGATTTTCGGATTGTTAAACGGTTTGACATTCACGTCGAAAACAACTTCTCTTATGAATGGACTCTTCCCGACGTAGGATGTGAATTTGCTGTTCTGTTGAATTTGCGCAAATTGTTGTGGGAGAAGAGCTCTGTAAGCGACATCTATTTCTCCGTTGAGCAATGCCATGTAAAGGTTGTTGGCCGCTCTGTAAATTTTCACGAGTATGATAGGAGTCTTGGCCGGTTCTCCAAAGTAATTTGGATTTCTCACGAGTTCCACTTGTTGCCCTCTTACCAGTTGTTTGATCATGTAAGGACCACTTGCAACTGGAAGTCCGTTATAGACCTGATCCGCACGGTACACTTTTGGATCAACCGGATAGGAAATCGTGAAAGCAAGAATGTTAATGAAAGGTGCAAACGGGTATTTCAAATTGATTTTGAACGTCGTGTCGTCCACAACCTTAACATTCTTGACCACATCTGCCAACAAGAAAGAGGGGTTCTGCTTCAAGCTAATTGCCCTATCGATTGAGAATTTGAAAGCCTGGGAGTTTATAGGATCACCGTTGGAGAATTTCAACCCTTTTCTCAAATGGAAAGTGTAGGTTATTCCATCAGTAGAGATCTCCCAGCTTTTTGCCAATCCTGGGACTATCTTCGTGGTTCCAGGTACGTAGTTCACCAGGCCACTCATAACGTTTTGTAGAATGTTACACGAAAAATACTCGTAAGCTTTTGCCGGATCGAGAGATGTAACCTTGTCAGTCGTACCCACAATGACGTAATCCTTTGCTGCCACTGCGAATATGGATACAACAGACACCACCAACATCAAAGCTACCATGAGAATAGTATACTTCTTCAAAATTCAACACCCCCTGTTTAAAATGTGTAAAACATGTGAAAATGAAAAAACATCACACCGATGATTTTAACATCATAAAATAATTATGTCAAGTAAGTTGTTTGAGCAAAAACGCTTAACGATTGAGTAATTTTCATTTCATAAAAATGAACTTTTTCAGCTAACTGTTCTTTTTTTGAACATGGCTTTGGGGGTTTTCCACTTTCCAGGAAGGTAAAAAATGAAAGCTAAAAAGGCGGCACCAGCATTCGACAACCCCATGGCCCACCATATGCCATCGGATCCGAATTTAAAAGTCCAACCAAGAAGGAATATCAATGGAATCCTCATGAACCAAAGTCTTGATATCATCATCCACATGCTTTCAACAGTGTGGCCAGAACCGTTGAACGCTGCCATGATGGATTGCATAAAGGCAAAAAAAGGCATGAATAGCGCGATGATATTCATCAAGCGTGCACCCTGAGCGATGACTTCTTTATTGGACACGAATACTTCCACCAGTTGATATCTAAACAATATCATCAACGATGAAATTCCTATCATAGCGAGAACATTCACTACAAGGGAGTCTTTAACGGTTTTCTCAGCGCGCTTCACCTTGCGAGCACCTAAATTTTGGCCGATTATCGCAGCCGAAGCTCCACTTACCCCCATTGAAAACATGGTTGCCAAAGATATTATTCTGTTGCCAATTCCAAAAGCGGCTAAAGTGTAATTTCCAAAAGACGCTATTATAGCCGTCATCACGACAAAACCCAACGCTTGCCCGGATTGGCTGAGTCCGAGTGGAAGACCTATTCTCAATATCTGAGATATCTTCTCCCACTTCGGAATGAAGTTTTTCTTTACCACTTTCAAACCGTTCTTGCCTGATAAAAGGAGGTAAAAAGCGTATACGGTGAAAATTCCACGTGTGATCATCGTGGCCAAAGCCGCTCCAAACACGCCAAGCTTGGGAAAGCCAACAAGCCCAAAAATCAAAATGGGATCGAGAATCATGTTTGCAATCACAGAATAAAAAGACAGCTTCATGGGAGTGATCGTGTCGCCGTATCCTCTTAAAAGAGATGAATAAACCATCGCACCAAATGTGAAAGGCGTGGATAAAAACATGGTCTTCATGAAGATCGTTGCGAGAGGGATCAAGTCTTTCGAAGCTCCCATCCATATAACGATATGATCCGTAAGAAGAAATCCAAAAAGACTTAGCACAACGGAAAAAAATATCATGATAAGCAGCGTCTGTCCCACCGCTTCACCTACCATATCTTCTTCGTTTGCACCATGATGTTGCGATACGAAAGAAGTCCCCGCCATTCCAAAGCCCCCGGCAAATGAAATTACAAGGAATATAACTGGCCAAGAAATCGTTGGAGCGTTTATGGCTAAAGGCCCAAGTTTTCCAAGCCAAAACGTATCCGCTATGTTGTACAAAGACTGAATCAAATTGGCAGCGACCAATGGCCATGAAAGTTTGAATATGTTCGACATTATCGGACCCGTGGTCAGATCATGAGCCCTACTCGTTTGAAAGAACCGCCTTTTTCTTGATTTTTGGTAATCTTAACGAGAGAATGGCAGCAATTAACATGGAAATAGCACCACCAAACAAAACCAATTGTATTCCTACGTAATTGATACTCAAGCTTATTCCCATGAACATCAAACTGGCACTTCCCCACGACATTCCCATGCTAAGACTCGAGGCAATTCCTTTCCGATATGGTAACAACTCTTGCATGTATGAAATGTTAGATGCCATCGTGAAAAACGCAAAAAATGCCATTGTGATGTACGATGCAAGCATGAAATAAAGGTTGTGAGTCGATACGGAAGCAATTCCAAAAGGAAAGGCTGCAAATAAAGATATGGCATTTACACGCCAAGGACCCAATTTATCAGAAAGCATGGCCCCAAAATAGTTCCCAAACGTCCCTGCAAGAGTGGAAAGCGTAAGAAAGTAGCCCCCCCAGACCAATGGATAACCAAGTCCCTTAAGATAAAGTGGAATGAGATTTGAAAACATCATGAGAGTGAGTGAACGGAGTATGATGACGATCATCAATCCCTTTACGCCCTTAATTTTCAAAGATGCTATCAATCCAAAGCCGCTCATTTGACTCACATGATCCGCACTTTCCCTGTATCTCGGAAGGTATAAAAATGAAAGGGCAGCGACGAATATACCAATTGTTCCCAGCAAATACATTGAATGCATTCCGAAGATCTCCACATACCACACTATAATCACCGGTGTAAGAGCACCTGCAAGAGTTCCTCCTATAGAAAAAAGAGACATGGCAGTGTGTTCTCGTGAAAAACCTATCTTTCCAACGAAAGCCGCGGCATTGGGGTGAAAAAAAGCATTTCCAATTCTTCCAAGCATTAAAAACACTATTAACAACAAAAGGCTTTTCGTACTTCCAATTAACGGAACGAAGATCGCGGACAAAAGCACACTGATTATCTGCATGCGTTTTTCGCCAACTTTTACGCCCATGACGGCTCCTATTGGTTGAATGAATGCCGCCGTAACTCCAAGACTTGCTGATATAAAAGCCGTTGCACCTTGAGAGAGAGAAAAAGTCGTCATTATAACAGGCAGCAAAGGATTAAGCATTGCGCTGTACGAATCAACGGTAAAGTGATTCAAACTACATAAAGCCAATTGAATTTTAGATGAGGTTTTTCTCACGTCTTCACTCCTTATAATTCGGATTACGTACTATTTTACACCATAAAAAGAGAAAAACACAAAAATTTTTGAACCAAAACGAAAAAGCATCGTCTAATGTAATGAAATACCCCCCTATCCCCCTTAATATCTTTTTTAGAAAGCGGCTTTTTTAAAGCCGCTTTTCTATTTTTTTATTTTTAACTTGACAAAAGTGTTTTTATATGATATCATTTTTCAAATCTATTAACCGAAAGGCGATATATATGTTTAAATATTTTGAGAGTTCGCTTACCTACGAAATCAACAATAATAATCCGATCGACATCGGTCGATCGGGTTGATCTTGTAATTTAATTCAGGATTAGACCCAAAAGGCCGGTGACAGTTTAAAAGTCACCGGCCTTTAATTTTATCAAAAAAGATTTCATATTCCATTCAGGAGGTGTTTTAAAATGACAAAATTGAGAAACGTGGAGGAAAGTCTTAGAGTCAAAAGGGAGGTTCTGGAAGTTTCAAGTGAGTTGATGTCTCTAATGGGGCAATTTTTGAGACAAAAAGGATTCATAGAAATTCTGCCGGTGATAATATCCCCCATCACGGATCCGTTGAATCATTCGGTTTTCGACGCTTCCATCGAGTATTACGATGGCCAATATTCACTTACAAAATCCATGATCTTCCACAAACAGCTGGCTATGCGAATTCATCCAAAGATCTTCTCTTTCTCACCCAACATCCGCTTGGAAACCAAAGATAAGCGAGACAGTGGACGACATCTTATAGAGTTCACACAACTTGATTTGGAGATGCGTGGAGCTACGCGTGAAGACGTTATGTCTCTGGTGGAGGAAATGTTTATCCACACTTTTACAAAAGTGGAAGAAAAATTTGGATCACTTCTAAAAGATGTAAACCCACGCTTTTCCATTCCTCAAACACCTTTTAAACATGTTAAATACCTTGAAGCTTTGGAAGAGTACGGCGAAGATTTTGAAAGAATACTATCAGAACGCTTCACCGAACCGTTTTGGTTGCTCGATATTCCAATTGATGAAAGAGAGTTTTACGACAAATTGGACAGCAACGGAAAAACGCTAAGGGATATGGATCTCATGTATCCTTATGGTTTCAACGAAGCATCCTCAGGTGGAGAAAGAGAATTTGAGTATGAACGAATAGTTAAACGCATGAAATACAAAGGAAACGATTTTGAATCCATGAAGTGGTACCTTGAGGAAGCAAAAAAGGGAATACCTTCCTCTGCAGGTTGCGGAATAGGAGTGGAAAGACTCACACGGTTCGTTTGTAACCTTTCAAGTGTTGAAGAAGCACGGCTTTTTGCAAAAGTTCCAGGTGAGCTTTCAATTTAAAAAAACGCCCCATTTCTGGGGCATTTTTTTATTTCTTGGCGTATCTCCTGTTAAAACGTTCGACCCTACCTTCAGTATCTATAATATTCGTGCGTTTACCTGTAAAGAAAGGGTGGCAAGCGGAACAAACTTCAAGAGTTATCTCATCCTTCGTTGAAAGCACTTTATATTCCGCACCACACGCGCAAGTGGCCGTTACTTCGTGAAGTTGTGGGTGTATGCCTTTTTTCATAGCAAAAAACCTCCTTGATTCCTTTTGCACCCAATTATATCACAGTGTGAACGGCTATCAAAACGTTAATTAAATTACACGGTGCTATTTCGCTTTGGTGCGTTAACATAGAGACTTGTGCTATAATCTTCGTTGATGTTCACAGATACAAATCGAAGGGAGGGAGTCGCTAAAAGCGACACAATCTTTGAGAAAAATAGCGTTGTATTTTTTGTTTATTATAGCCATATTTGCAACTTCTTTCGCAGGCACGCTTCATATCATAGCGGGGGAAACGACTTACAAAATAGGCGGAACTGTGACAAGCATTTCAAATGGGAAAATCATAGTTGAGGAAACGACGATAATAGCATCGAACATAATTGTATCCGGGAAGAAAAATGCAGATGGAAGCACATCTTGGGATAGTGCAGATGCAACTGGAAACGTAGTTGTAATTCTCAAGGATGCCACGATAACAGCAAAGAAAATGCACTACAATTTAAACTCAGATAATGGCATTCTTAGTGGTAATGCTTCGATGACGATGACTTCAAGCAATGAAAAGATACTCATTCACGCTTCTACCTTGAATTTCGACACAAAGAGAAAGATTTATACCGGTGAAGGAAGCCCGGTACTTATCGAAAAAGGCAAAACACACATTGAAGGAAAGAATTTCACTTACGATGCGGCAAAAAGAATATTCAACGTGTATAAGGATGTTTACCTTTACAACTCTTCTAACAATGAAAAGGCATGGTCGGAAGGATTGATCATGAACGTTGACAAAAACACGATCGTTCTCAAAAAAGTGAGAATGGAGATCACGATCAAGAATTAAAAAAATGAGAGGAGATTGAACAAGGTGAGCTATTTGAAAATATCTAAGCGAGCCCAAGAAATGCCTGCTTCTCCAATTAGAAAGCTTGTTCCATATGCTGATGAAGCTGAAAAAAGAGGAATACACGTTTATCATCTCAATATCGGCCAGCCTGATTTGCAGACGCCTAAGATTTACTTCGATAGAATTCAAAGTTTCAAGGGAGTAGACGCTTACACCAATTCAGCTGGGCTTTTGGAACTGAGAGAGAAGTTTTCCCATTACTACAAAAAATGGTCAATTCCATTTAAAACAGATGAAATAATGATAACCACCGGAGGCAGCGAAGCGGTCATTTTTGCGATCGCAGCCGTTGCCGATCCTTCAGATGAAATCATCGTAATAGAACCGTTCTATGCAAATTATAGAGCTTTTGCATCTTTGCTAAACGTAAAAATTACGCCAGTTACGGCTCATGCTGAAAATGGTTACAAAATGCCGCCTATCTCTGAATTTGAAAAAGTTTTAACACCGAGAACACGGGCGGTGCTCTTTCCCAACCCGGGTAATCCAACAGGATCGGTTTACACTTCGTCCGAGTTAAGCGGAATTGCTGAGTTTGCCGAGAAGCACTCTCTTTACATAATATCGGATGAAGTGTACAGAGAGATAACTTTTGATGGTTTGAAAGCCCACTCAATGATGGAATTCGCCGATCCGAATAACGTCATCATCGTGGATAGCTTGTCCAAAAGATTCAACGTGTGTGGTGCAAGAGTTGGAGCGCTTGCCACTAAAAATAAAGATGTGTTTAAATCTGCCATGAAAATGGCGATGATGCGTCTTTGCCCCAATCGCTTGGCTCAGTATGGAGCCATAGGTTTATTTGATTTGAGCAACTCGTATTACGACGAAATGACCAAAGAATACCAAAAAAGACGTGATATCGTCCACGAAGAAATGAAAAAAATACCATCAGTGGTGGCGAATAAACCCGAAGGGGCCTTCTATTACGCAGCCAAAATACCAGTAGATAACGCCGAAGATTTTGTCAAGTGGATGCTCACAGATTTCTCTATGA
>CAYYEU010000015.1:0-13656 GCA_964470975.1 uncultured Mesoaciditoga sp.
TTAGTTAATGATCGTAAGGTTGGCCAGAAAATATTTTCATAGCACGATACAATTGTTCTGCGAGTACCATCAGGGTCATTGAATGTGTAAACGTCATCTTAGACAATGAAAGGGAAAAGTTCGCGTTTTTCTTCACCCTCTCAGAAACTCCAAAAACTCCCCCCACCACGAAGACCAAATCACTTCCACTATCAAGATGCTTTCCAACGAAACTGGCAAACTCTCGTGTGCCGATTTCCTTGCCGCTAACGTCCAATAAAATGTACTTTTCATTTTCAACGTATTTTAGCAATTTTTCCGCTTCTTCTTCGACACACCTGACTTTGTCCTTAGAATGAGAAGACGCCAAATTCACGATTTCTACCTTGTAGAATCGCCTACACCTTTTTATGTACTCGTTGAAGCCGGTTTTGGCAAATGAATTTTTAATCCTACCAGGATATACTATCTTTATTTTCAAAGACTTTTCTCCCGCCCTTAAAAACCATCCTGACATTTTCGTTCGTTGGCATATAAGGCAAATATTCCAAATTGGCTGCGTCTAAGATCGTAATATCCGCCTGTTTGCCAGGTTCAATTGTCCCCACATTTTTACTTATCCCCAAAACACATGCGGCATTCAGTGTGTGTGCAACAAACGCCTCAGCGGGAGTCATGCCAAGGTGGTTAACTGCAAGATGAAGCGTGAAAAACGGTGAGTAAAAGGTGTTAGAACCAGGATTAAAATCCGATCCAAGAGCAACTGCAACGCCACCATCTATTAATTTGCGAGCTGGAGCGTATGACGTTTTCAAATAAAAGCTCGTTGCCGGCATCAAAACTGCCATCGTTTTATTCTTGGAAAGCACTGAAATTTCGCTGTCTTTTATCTTTATTATATGATCGACACTTATGGCTCCTAAGTCTGACGCTTTAGAAGCAAAACCGTTAGAAGAGAGTTCTTCTGCATGCACTCTCAATTTGAATCCCATTTCTTTAGCACGTTTAAGGAGTTCTGTGGAGAACTCAACTGAAAAAGCCCCTTCGTCGCAGAAAACATCCACGAACTGTGAAAGAGATTCATTTTTGATTTCTTTCAGCATTTCAATGAGTTCTTGGAGATATCTTTTTTCTCCTTGTTTTGGTACCGCGTGTGCTCCTAAAAAAGTTGGGATCAGAGTTTGCGAGACGATCTTTGACAACTCTTTCACAGCTCTGAGTTGTTTCAACTCATTTTCACGATCAAGGCCATAACCACTTTTACATTCAAAAGATGTTACTCCTGATTTGAGAAGCCATCGTGCGTATTTACTATTCTCTTTTACGAGATCTTCCGTTGAAGAATCCCTTACTTTTTTAACTGTTGAATAAATTCCGCCACCATTTTTCAGTATTTCGACGTAATTTTTTCCAGAAGCACGCATGACGAATTCTTGCGAACGTTCGCCCATAAATGGGATGTGTGTGTGAGGATCGACAAATCCCGGAATTGCGAGCATCCCTTTCCCATCTACCGTCAGCTTCGCGCCTTGACATTCTCCAACGGAAATAATCCTACCCTTTTTGATGGTGATACATCCCTCAAGGTAACGAATTTGAGGTTTGACTGCGGGCTTGACTCCTGTTGGAGTGATTATTCGTAAGTTGGTAAGCTCAAGATCGGCTGATTTCCTCAAGGAGTCTATTCTCAATCACCCTCTCATCGCTAAAATCGTCAACTTTCAAATAGAAGTTCACCGTTTTAACAAGTGCATCCATTGGAACCATTCCAATTATTTCAGAGCCAACTACGGGAACCCCATACCTTTCAGCTTCCCTTTTAATCGTTTCAAACACTCTAAAAAGAGGGGTTTTTTTGTAATTCGTCATGTTCATGGAAACTTGCACTATTCCTTTTTCCTTCAAATCCACTCCCATTGCCTTAACGAATCTGTATCCTCCAGAAGAGTGTCGCACGGCACGGGCAATTTTGTTTGCAATGTCAACATCTTTCGTTCCCAAATTCACGTTGAATGCGATAAGATATTCTCTTGCGCCAACTGCGACGACCCCTGCGCTTTGGTGAACTTCATCAGGGCCAAAGTCGGGCTTCCACTGTGGAAGTGTTATTTTCTCGAAAAAACCTTCGAATTGCCCTTTTCTTATGTTCGAAAGGTTTGAACGTTCCGGAGATGTTGCAGATTTTTCGTAAAGATACACTGGAACTTTTAATTCTTCCCCTATGCGTTTCCCAACTTTTTTAGACAATTCCACACATTCTTCCAAAGTGGCGTTTTTGATCGGGACAAATGGTATTACATCCACTGCACCCATACGTGGATGTGCCCCCGTATGGTGACGGAGGTCTATGAGTTCGACGGCTTTTTTTGACATTTTGAATGTTGCTTCGGCAACCGCATTCGGATCTCCAACCACCGTGACGACCGAGCGGTTGTGATCGTAATCCATCGACCAATCAAAGACCCAAACGTTTTCGGTATCTTCTGCTTGCTTGATTATTTCCCTTACAACCTCTTTACGTCTTCCCTCACTGAAATTCGGTACAGATTCGATTACTTTTTTCAAGAGAATTCGCCTCCTATTTCCGAACGCTTGTTTTTGCTCTTTCTATCACAACATATCTGTAAGGTTCTGTTCCAACAGAATACGAATGCACGTTTCTATGGTGTGAAAGCACTTCATGAACGATCTTCCTTTCGTGGCTACTCATTGGCTCCAAAGAAATTCTTCTCAAGCCTTTTCTGATCTTCTCAACGGCATTTTCTGCCATGTTTCGTATTAATTCTTCTTTTCTTTCCTTGTAGTTGTTGACGTCGACGAACACAGAGACATGATGATCGTTTTGCTTGTTCAGATAAACTAACAGAAGATGCTCAACGGCGTTCAAGGTATGGCCATGTTTCCCAATAAGTTCAGATAAAGAATCATCACTGCTTATCTTTACATTGTACGTTGTCATAGGTCTTGTAATTTCAACTTCGACACTGGCGTTAACTTTGTAAAAACCCAGCAATCTAACAACGAATTTTCTTATGAGATTTACATTGTATTTATCGTTTAATTTGATTTTTACAACGGCATTTTTTGCACCTATTCCTAAAAAACCACGCGATGGTTCCTGAATTATCTCGTAATCTATTTCCTCTTCCAAAACCCTTAATTCGTTAAGGGCCATTTTCACGCAATCGTCCACGCTTTTGGCTTCGTACGTTTCTTCCATAAATTACCTCCTGGAGTATTTTCTCTTAGGATTCATTCCAAACAATTCTCTGACCGTTATGCCTTGTATGTGATACATTTTGGCCACAACGTATGTTGTCAAAACTTGCATGGCGGAGAACGTCGTGTAATACAAGAAGAGCCCAACAGGAAATCCCATGAAGAAAAATTCCATTACACTGAACATCAAGATGCTTTGCCATGCTTGTTTTACATTGGTGCTTGTCCACAAAGTAGACCACGCAGTTAGAAGAACTATTGTGAGGATCAGCACCAAATTTGGCCCTATTCCTCCTACCGAAAGATCGTTCCAAATCAAAAATTGGCCATTGTAGGCGAAAGCTTCTTTGGAATAAACTATCACGTAGTACAGAAGAAAAAGCACGGGAAGTTGCACTAAAGAGAGTAAACATCCACTCGCTGGATTCACACCCTCCGATTTGTAAACTTTCATCAACTCTTCTTGTTGTTTTTTGGAGTCTTTAAACTTCTTTTGTATGTCTTTGACTTTGGGCTGGATCTTTCTCATTTGCACCATTGATTTCATTTGCGCATGAGATAAAGGATATATGGACAGTCTCACAAGCACGGCGAATATTATTATTGCCCAACCGTAATTTCCACTCCAAGAGTAGATCCAATCAAGTATCCTTACAAAAAGATACAAGAACCATCCGTACCAGGGCTCTGAGCCCGGATATTCTTTGAGCACCGTTGTGATCGTATCCTTGTAATGTGGGAAAACCGCAAAGATTTCAGAATTCTTTACAGGTCCAAGATAAATCGTACCCTTTAAACTTGTGGTGAAAAACGCTGCCCCACTTTCTTTGAATTTTCCATTTGAAGTTGCAATACCTATGTTTTTATAGCCCGATGAATAAGTTGTGAAGAGTTTTCCACTGTCATTTACACGGTTGTACGCTGACATCAACGTTGGAAAGTTCAATCTCATTTTTAAATTTTGTGGCCCGACAACGGACACTTTGATTTCGTAATCAGGTCCATTGACGAATGTGATCGTCTTCTTTATCTTCTGACCTTTGTAAGTGTAAAAGAAATTAACGTTCACATTTGATCTCGTTTCAAAATTGCTCTTTTCCCCATCGTTGATCGACCAACTGGTGGGGATCAGCTTTGTATCAGAAGCGTACAAATCGAAACCGTCGCCTCCGTACACCCAAAAGCGCTGATTTCTTTTAAAGATCAAATGTCCCTCTTTCAGGAGACCGCTCTTCAAGCCTATATCGTAGGTATATATTTTGGTTGTGACCTTCAAATTGGTAGATGTGATGGTAACATTCACCTTTGGTAAAGCAAAAATCATCGTTGCCAGCAGTAAAAATAATACTACAATGCATGCAAGTTTTCTTGTCACATTTATTTCCTCCTAATTGTGAATTCCAATGGCACAGGGTCTTCTCCGCCTTTGTTGAAAGGATTGCATCTAAGAATTCTCCACACAGACAAAAGGAGGCCCTTCCAGATCCCAAAGCGTTCCAGGGCCTCTATTGCATATGTAGAGCAAGTTGGAGTGAATCTACACGAAGGTGGCTTCAATGGAGAAATGTATTTCTGATAGAAACGGATAGACTTTATCAAAATGATGCTTTTATTTTTCACCGAGATTCCCCTCTAAAGGAACATCTTCTTTCTCTTTTTTTAGCTGGATCACGATCTCTCTTATCAACGATTCAAGCGATTTTGAAAAAGCTTCAAAATGTAAATGATCGAATTCAAATTTCAGCTCTTTTCTCGGCAAGATCAGTATATCGATATTTTTCTCAATCGCCATTTTTCTAAAAGTTTCCCGTACGTATCTTTTGAATCTGTTTCTCACATGTGCCTTTCCGAACCTCTTAGACGCCACTATACCAATTCTCGCACGCCCTTTGAAGTTTTCAACATACCTGCCTACAAACCACTCGTTCGTTACGATCTTTCCGTCGCAAAAAACTCTTTGAAATTCCTTTGTCTTTATCAATCGTTTCTCGTGTTCAAAAGACTCTTTCACACCGTGATTCTTTTTCTCCCTGCACTTCTTCTGTTGTTTACAATCCTTCTTCCAGATTTGGTCTTCATTCTTGCTCGAAAGCCGTGTGTCCTTGCTCTTTTGAGTCTTTTTGGTTGATAAGTTCTTTTCACTGTTAGTGCACCTCCTGATGATCGCGTATATTAGCATACGAATTGAATTATATCATCCTCTGTAAGAAAACTCAATACTTGGGAATTCTCGATTTCAAATATACCCAAAGGTGATATAATTACAACGTTATGCTCCTGTGTCAACGTGTTGTAGAAGACGGAGGCGATTGGTGATGTTAAAAGTTTATGTAGGCCCCGTTTTAATTGCAAAAGAATTTTTGAATTTCGATCTCGGCATAACTAACGATCGAGTTCTACCTCACTCTGGATTATGGTTCAAGTTTTCAGAGAGAGGGGTTTCTTTATGTAACTCGGTTTTTGAAATGGGAAAAAGAAAATGGCGTGTTCCAATAGAAATGGACGAAACGTTTTTTGAAGTCAAAGGAATAAGAATCGCAACTCTCTACAACGGAGAATTGAGGATGAAAGAACTTCTTGAAGAGCTCCCTAAAAATCGCATAGAGCTCGTGTTGGGATATGTCAAAACAAGCGGGTACAACCCATATGTTTTAATGGCAAGTGGATGGGGATGTTCTCAAACGACAGGAATTCCAACACTGATAGTGAATTTTACAGGCGATACAGTGGGATACTCTCTTTTTTCTAAAATGAATGGTTTTAGTGATGGAATTCAAATGTTATTTGAAAGGTATTCCTTGATGAATTTGTCTTTGAAGAACGGCGTTGTTCGAAATGAAAGGGCGAAAGGAAATAAAGGCATTAAAGATGATTGATAGGATAAGAAGTTTTTTTTCATCTTTCGTGTTTATCAAAAGAACTCGTTTTCAATCATCCTTATCCGCAAAAAACGTGTCATACCCTGAAAAGTTTTCGAAAGTCGCTGCGGTACAAGTAAAGTTTCAGCCTTTTAAGAGCGTTAGAGATTTTCACAGAAGTGTTTTGAATGATGTCAAAGAGGCAAAACGTAAAGGAGCACAGTTAATCTGCTTTCCAGAAGGGATGAATTTGGAGCTTCAGCCGATATCGTACGATGTTATGAGTGACTCTCAGAAGTTGAAAATTTCAAATATGTATTCCAAAGTTTTCAAAGACATAGCCATCAATGAGAACGTTTGCATTTCCGAAGCACAGAAGTTGAGAGGAAAAATCACGAAGACCTTATGGACGCCTGAAGGAAGCAAGTTAAGCGAAGAAAAGATGTTATGTGCTGGAAGAAAGATCGCTTTTCTCGATCCAAAAAGAAAATTACAAAAGGGCGTACAACTGGTCATCAATCCGAAGTGGGCGCACGCATGGATGGGGGATTACGAATCATTCAGAGATGCATGGCTTTTGTCACAACAAGAGTACGTCTTTTCCGTTGAGAGTTACATGGTTGGAAATTTTTCTGGCATGCAACTCGTTGGAAAAACCGGAATATACGCCCCGATAGAGGTTACGGATTCTCAAAACGGAATATTAGCACTTTCAAAAAATGAAACGTTGGGTGATGTTATCGTTGCCGATTTGGACTTCAAAAGACTGGAAAATTTCGTAGAAACACTTGAAGATGCAGGCTATGATCGCTTGTTGTTGAAAAAGTACGGGAGGTGAAGTGATGTTAAAAGAACGTTTTGAATACCAGAAGTTGCCGGAATACGAGTTGGAGAGAATGAAAGAATTGGGACGATTGTGTAGAGGAGATATACTCAAAATGACTACCGTTGCAAAATCCGGACATCCCGGCGGTTCAATGAGCTCTGTGGACATGTACCTCACAGTGTTTTCAAATGCGGCCGTAGATCCCAAAGATCCTTGGAATCCTCAAAGAGATCGCATTATCGTCAGTCATGGTCACACGTCTCCCGGCGTTTATTCCGTCTTAGCGAGGCTAGGTTTTCTGAACTTGGATGATGTCTTAACCGGTTTCAGATATGCTAATTCCCCTTTTGAAGGCCATGTTACCCGTGGGATTCCAGGAGTGGAGTGGTCAACTGGTAACCTTGGGCAAGGCTTAAGCGCTGCCTGTGGCATGGCATTGGCTTCAAGAATAACTGGTATGGATTACCATGTTTTTGCGTTAATGAGTGATGCGGAACAGGCCAAAGGACAAGTTGCGGAGGCAAGACGATTTGCTAAAAAATATGGGCTTTCCAACATCACGGTTGTCATAGATTACAACGATGCCCAAATAAGTGGTCATATGAGAAACGTCATGTTTGTGGACATAAAAAGGGAGTACGAAGCAGCTGGATGGAGAGTCCTTGAAACCGATGGCCATGATTATGAGCAACTGTATGGTTCTATCAGATACGCACTTGAAAATGATGACGTTCCCACGGCAATTCTTGCAAGAACCGTGATGGGAAAAGGCGTTTCTTTTATGGAAGATGACGTTTCTTATCATGGAAAGGCACTTTCATTGGAAGAATGTGATAGGGCTTTAAAAGAACTTGGTGTTGAAAATGACGTGGAAAAGTACATAGAAAGAAGGAAAAACTTCAACGAGCCTCGCTTTAGCATGAGTGAATACGCAGTGAAGATCGATACTGGCGAAGCAAGATCGTATGAAGAAGGGCAAAGTGTCGCAAACAGAGACGCTTTTGGAAGAGCTTTGGCGGATATAAGCTATTTCAATTCAAAATCAAAGGAGAACACCCCTGTGGCAGTCCTGGATTGCGATCTCAAACCCTCCACGAAAACCAACATGGCAGAACGTGTTTCGCCTGATAGATTCTATCAGGTAGGAGTTCAGGAACATAATGCGGCCACGATTGCGGGGGCACTGTCTTCACAGGGTGTCATAACATTTTTCAGCGATTTCGGTGTCTTTGGAATTGATGAAACTTACAATCAACAAAGATTGAACGATTTGAACCACACGAATTTAAAATTGGTGGTAACCCATGTTGGCACGGATGTAGGGGAAGATGGGAAAACCCATCATTGTGTTGATTACACTGGCATTTTAAGGAATCTTTACCATTTTAATCTCATAGTCCCTCAAGATGCCAATCAAACGGATAAAGCCGTTAGATATATTTCTGGAATATATGGAAATTACGCCATAGCCGTTGGCAGGTCTAAAATACCGGTCATAACAAAGCGTTCTGGAGAACCATTTTTCGGAGAAGGATACGAATTCGTGTACGGTGAATGCGATCTTTTCAGAAAAGGTGATGGGATAACGATCTTCTCATACGGTCAGACTTCACATATCGCCGTAGAAGCGGCTGATGAACTGTCAAAAGAGGGCGTTAACGTGAGCGTGATAGGTGTTTCGTGCCCTTTCAGCCTACCAAAATGGATAGGAGATCACATTTCAGATGCGCACGTGATCACTTTTGAAGATCACAACGTTCACACAGGTTTGGCATCAGTGCTATCTGGATTCATGACGGATAATGGCGTTTATCCCAAAACGTTTACCAAAATAGGCTTAACGGACTACACCAGATCTGGAACGGCGAAAATGCTTTACAAGCTGGAAGGACTCGATGTGGATTCTCTTAAAGAAAAAGTTCGCAAGGTTTTAGTTTTGTGAAAGTTCTTTTGCACATTTGTTGTGCCCCTGATGCGACAACGGCATACAAGAGGTTGAGTAGGGAGTATGAAGTTGTTGGCTATTTTTTCAATCCAAACATTCAACCGTTGGAAGAGTATGAGAGAAGAAAAGATGCTCTTGAGAAACTTTCGCGTGCGTGGAACTTCAATGTCATTTATCCACTTTACGATCCTCAACCATGGTTCCGCTCCGTGAAGGGTCTCGAAGATCTTCCTGAAGGAAGTATGAGGTGCAAAGCGTGTATCGCTTTCAGATTGAGACAAACGGCACTTGCTGCAAAGAAGATGGGTTTTGACGCCTTTGCCACCTCTTTAACAACGAGCCCCCACAAAGATGTGGATTTCATAAACGACATTGGAGCTAAGATAGCAAAACACATGGGAGTTGGTTACGTGCCAAGCATTTTCAGAAAGAAAGACGGCTTTTTGGAAAGTGTTCATTACTCACGTGAATTGAAATTGTACCGTCAAAATTACTGCGGGTGCATTTTCAGTTTGAGAAAGGATGAAAGATGATAGACCTTTGGAAGAGGGTTGGAAGAAAGCTGAAAACGTTGACAGAAGGCGAAATTGCTTGCATCGATTTGCTTGGAAATACAGACTTTACAACCTTCGATGTGAGCGACGAATTCAAAGAGGCCGCAGCGATCGCTTTGAAAACGAAAGTCAGGGTCAGTCTTAATATCGGTCATGAAAAGGTGCTGGTTATTCCCATGTATTTTGGCAAAGAACAAGAAGCTCTTGTGATCTTTGGGTACGAGTTTTCTGAAGACACCTTTGTGAATTTCGTGGGGGAAATTGTCGAAAATGTGGTTAACTCTCCTGTAAATGCAAAAGAGAGGGAAATGAAGAAAGAAATTCTTGAAAAATTAAGTATGCACCCTGAACTTTTGGAAACTCTTCGTGTTTTTTTCGAGAATGAAGCAAGTCTTGTAAAAACTTCAAACGTCATGAAAGTTCACAGAAACACGGTTTTGTACAGATTGAACAAGGCAAAAGAACTGACTCATTTGGATCCGAAAAACTTCAAGGATGCCATGTTGCTTTTTTCTGCGATGGGACAAACACCTTTTTTGAATAAGGAGGATACCTTTGAGTGAATTCAGAAGAATCGTAACCGTAGTGCCCGCTTCAACTAAAGCTGTAAAAACCCTGAGGTGCGTTGTGAGAAATTTTTTAACGGCAAACGACGTAAAAGATGACAACACCGTGTACGATTTGGAGCTTGTAATGGCCGAAGCGTTGATAAACGTTATAGAACACACTTACAATTTCGATTCAACGAAATTGATTTCATGCATTTTAGAAATGAAAGACGATGTGCTGGAGATGAAGATCAGGGATTTCGGTCCGAAGGTAAAACTCGAAAATCTGAAACCCAGAGATCTGTCCAAGCTAAGAGAAGGCGGACTGGGACTTTATTTGATAAGAACCCTTGTAGATGAATGGAAATATGAAAAGGTCTGCAAGGGCAATCTTTTAATTTTACGGAGGAAAATGTTTTGATACACGTTGTTGGTGGTGGACTTGCAGGTTCCGAAATCACGTACCAATTGGCAAATCATGGATACGAAGTCATCCTTCATGAAATGCGTCCAAAGCGCAACACAGAAGTTCATAAGACCGGAAAACTCGCAGAACTCGTGTGTTCCAATTCCTTGAAGTCCATGGATGCTAAAAATGCTTCTGGACTTTTGAAATCGGAATTGGAAAGCCTGGGATCTTTCATTTTAAAAGTGGCCAAACTTCATTCGATTCCAGGTGGAAAAGCGTTGGTTGTTGATAGAGAAGCTTTTTCGGATGAAGTAACTCGCACAGTAGAATCTCTACCGAATGTTGAGATCGTTCGTGAAGAAGTGGAGGATATTCCAAAGAATGATGATATTTGGATAATTGCCACGGGCCCTGCCACATCATCCAAATTGTACTCTTGGATAAAGGAAAAATTCGGAAGTGGAGCCCATTTTTTCGATGCCGTCGCCCCTGTGATACAAGCGAACACAATAGACATGTCAAAAGTGTTCTTTGCAAACAGATACCAGCAGGGAAATGATTATCTTAACTGCCCAATGAACAAAGAAGAATATCTTTCTTTTAGAGAGGCCCTAATATCCGCCGAAGTACTTCCAATAGAAGGATTTGACAGGAAACTGCTTTTCTCCCGGTGCCAACCTATTGAGGAGATCGCCAGAAGTGGGGAAGACGCGATGAGATTTGGTCCATTAAGGCCAGTTGGATTATCCGATTCAAACGGTAAGAGGTATTACGCAGTTGTTCAGCTCAGAAGGGATAACTCCATTGGAACTCTTTACAACATGGTAGGCTTTCAAACAAGGCTGAAATGGCCCGAACAAGATAGGGTGTTACGAATGATACCGGGGCTCGAGAAATCTAAAATAGTCCGCTATGGTGTGATGCACGCCAACGTCTATTTGGAGCCCTATTCAACGATGGACGGTTTTTTCAGGTCAAAAAAAAGGGGAAACATCTTCTTTGCCGGGCAGATAACGGGAGTAGAAGGTTACGTAGAATCCATCGCCTCTGCCATGTTTGTTGCGGTGAATGTTATGAGGTTTTTGATGAAAAAGGAGCCCATAGCTTTTTCTCCAAACACCATGATCGGTGCGTTGATGAGTTATGTAGCCCACACTCCAAACCTCAAGCCAATGTACGCGAATTTTGGCATTTTAAACAGAAAAGATGTCGAAGAAATTGGTGAATTTGGTGATTTCATCTCTTAAACAAGGAGGAAAGCGTGAAGATCAGAAACTACGTTCTTACATGGTTGATTGTGATTTTGGTGTCTGCAACGGTTTTTTTTGTTGGATTTGAATACAAGGCAATTCAATATCGAAAAGAATCGATGATTTTGAACAAAGCGAAAGACGCTTCGTTGAAAATGAACATGGCAGTTTCTGAAATGATGCGCACTTTTTCTGGCACAATCCCCGTTTATATTTTCAAAGTAGGTACGGGTAATTACAAAGTAGAAGATCAGCTTGCGGATATGAAAAATCGCTACGATGCCGATTGGGCGTTTGTAACGATCGGCAACAAAAACTACATATATCCCACAAATCAATCCACTTCTTCTCTTGTTGCCACCTCAAGGCCTTGGTTCGTTTCCTCCATTAACAATTTGTCTGAGATCGTTGGTAACGAATTTTATTCTGAAAAACTCAAATCAAGAGTTGTTACGGTAAGCGTTGCCTTTCAAAATAAAAGTGATATCGTATCGGGAGGATTGATCTTCAAAGAAAACAAATTTTTCTCCATGATCTCTTCTAAAGCAAATGATGTTTTATTTCTCATTTTCAAAGATGGTGAGGTCGTCTACCCAACGAAAATTCACCTTAAGGAACCAACTTCAAGCGAGGGAGTCATTCATCTTAATGGGGAATCGTACGTGTCCTATACGAAAAAGTACGATGGTTTCATGCAAAAGAACGATGTGAATTCCAATACCGGCTACGATATGTTGTTTTTAATCCCTTATGAGGACATCTCAGGATATTTGAATTTTTCTTTTCTGCTGCTTTTTTTGATATTCTCGATCACGATTGGTGGAGGATTTTTAATTTTCTTCTTGATAACGAAGCGCGTTGAAAACTCTGTGGAGTCATTGGAATCGGTTGCAGCTGATATAGACGTGAACGATCCCGTGTTGAAGTTCGATCCCGCTTTGGAAGGAAACGTAAAAAGATTCAAAGAAACGCGCAGGGTTTATCTCAAACTTTTGGAGATGTTTCAGGACGTTACCGCTCATATCGAAGAGTTGAAAGCCACCAATGAGGAACTTGAGTCCTCCTACGAAGATGTAGAGAACCTTTCAAACACCCTTGCACTTGAGTCTTCCAAGCTTAAAGAACTTTCGGAGTCCTCTAAGTTCATTGCCCTTTCAAGGAATTCAAATGAAGCCGCTAACATATTACTTGAGAAGATCATCAACATTTACGATTGTGAAGGGGTGGCACTCTTTGAAATTTCTAACGGTGATCTGAGGAAGGTCAGTCATCAAGGAAAAAGATTTGATATGCCGTCTCTCAATTCTGTAAAGGAAAAAATAAAAGACGGAGACTTCGTCAACCTCTCAAAAGATGACGAACATTACCTAATTGTTCCAATCCTGTTTGAATCAAAACTCATAGCCATCCTTATCATGCTGTTTGTGCATGGCACGCCGGAAGAAACGGAATTCAGTTACATTTCGAACTTTTCTGCGCATTTTGCAGCCGTTCTTAATTCAGATAGAATGATCAAAGAGGTGCAAAATTCGTACATATACTTGGCTGAGAAATTCTCGGAGATCAGCGAAATATACGATTATGAAACTGGTTCTCACGTTCACAGGGTAGGGACGTACAGTGAGTTTTTGGCGAAAGAATTGGGCATGTCCAAGACATTCGTTGAGCAAATAGGTAAATATTCGATGGTGCACGACATAGGGAAATTAAAAGTTCCACGAAAAATTCTCATGAAAAACGGTCTACTTACCCCTGAAGAATTCGAAGAGATGAAAAAACACACCATCTACGGTGAAAAATTGTTGGGAGATGCGCCGTTTTTAGAAATGGCGAGACACATTGCCAGATCCCATCACGAGAAGTTCGATGGAAGTGGATACCCAGATGGCCTAAAGGGAAACGAAATACCAATGGAAGCGAGAATAGTTGCCCTTGCCGATGTTTACGATGCTTTGAGATCGCCGAGGAGGTACAAAAAAGCTTTTACGCACGAAGAGACCGTTAAGATCATAACCGTTGGAGACGGCAGAACCCTACCGAGCCATTTCGATCCAGATGTTCTTGAAGT
>CAYYEU010000015.1:13756-17919 GCA_964470975.1 uncultured Mesoaciditoga sp.
TGTGAAAAGAAGGATTGAAGAACTCAGAAAAAAAATAGAATATCACAATTATCGCTATTACACTCTCGACGATCCCGTGATAACAGACCAAGAGTACGATTCGCTTATGAAAGAACTCGTGGAGTTGGAAAAGACATATCCAGATCTTATCTCACCAACTTCTCCAACTCAAAGAGTGGGCTCTAAGATTCTTAAGGGCTTTAAAAGCGTTGAGCATCCCTTTTTCATGTACAGCCTCGATAACTCTTATTCGATGGATGACATGGCAGAATTCGACAGAAGGGTTCGAAAACTCACCGGCCTTTCCAATGTCGAGTACGTGTGCGAAATGAAAATAGATGGGCTTTCAATAAGATTGAAATACGAAAACGGTGAACTTGTACTTGCAGCCACTCGGGGAGATGGAAAAGTTGGTGAGGACGTTACCGAAAACATCAAAAGGGTTAGAAGCATTCCATTGATGCTGCAAAGGAGTTTAGACGTTGAAGTTAGAGGAGAAATATACATGTCGTACACCGAGTTCAGGAAGTTAAACTCGTTGAGGCAACAAAATGGTCTAACACTTTTCGCCAACCCTCGTAATGCCGCAGCCGGAACCATTAGACAACTTGACACATCGGAAGTTTCAAAGAGACATTTGGATTCCTTCATGTACACACTCATTTCTCCCGAAAAATACGGTGTTAAAACTCAATGGGAAGCACTCAAATACATGCGAGAGATTGGATTGAAAACGAATAAAGATTTTAGACTTGCGCATAGCCTTGAAGAGATTAAAGAGTATCTTGAATGGGTTCAAAAGCGCCGTGAAGAGATAGATTACCCAATAGATGGCGTTGTCGTTAAAGTCAACGACTTTTCGCATCAGCTGTCACTGGGCTTTACGGCTAAATACCCAAGGTGGGCAATGGCGTACAAATTTCCAGCTGAACAAGCGAGAACGCGAATAAAGAACATCATCGTCCAAGTTGGAAGGACTGGCGTTTTGACACCTGTTGCCGTACTCGAACCTGTAAAACTTGCCGGTACCACTGTCAAGCGCGCATCGCTTCACAACTTCGATTACGTTGAAGAACGAGACATCCGCATCGGCGACGTCGTACTTGTGGAAAAAGCAGGTGAAATCATACCGCAGGTCGTGAAGTCCATAAAAGAAGAGCGAACGGGAAAAGAAATAACGATTGAGGTTCCAAAATCTTGTCCAATTTGTGGGGGCCCCATAGGTAAAATAGACGAAAAAGATGTCGCCGTGAGATGTTTGAATCCTTATTGTCCCGCAAAACTTGAAGCGTGGATTGAAAATTTTTCATCCCGCAAGGCCATGGACATTCGAGGGCTTGGTGATAAATTGGTAAAAAAGCTTGTAAAAAATGGCATGCTGAAAGATCCGGCAGATGTGTACGAACTCGACATCGATAAAATTTCAAAATTGGAAAAAATGGGTGAAAAGTCCGCGCAAAATTTAGTCAAGGAAGTAGAAAGCTCCAAATCAGCACCTTTTAACAAAGTGATAACCGCCTTGGGAATTCCAATGGTTGGAGAAGGAACTGCCCGTCTTCTTTCCACTAAATTTCATACTCTTGAAGAATTAAAGTGCGCTCAAAAAGAAGAACTGTTGAAAATAAACGGAATAGGCGAGAAAGTCGCAGATTCGATCGTCAAATTTTTCTCTTTAGAACGAACACAGAAGATGATTGAAAAACTCATCTTGCACGGTGTTGGAACAAGCCAAACGAAATTGATGAATGAAAATGATGCACCGTTAAAGGATCTCAAATTCGTGATAACAGGCACTCTTTCGGTTTCTCGAAATGAAATGAAAGAATACCTACTGAAGTTAGGTGCATCTGTATCGAGTACCCTTTCCTCTAAGACAGATTATCTTTTAGTTGGTGAAAATCCAGGTTCCAAATTGGAAAAGGCGAAAAAGATCGGTGTGAAATTGATGGATGAAGAAGGGTTAAAAACCCTTGTGAATCAACTTTCAAAGATCAACTCGTAAGTAAGATTGGTGACTTTTTTAAGCATTGCTGAGGCGCTACAGTATTTGTTTTGTGAGAGCTCGACGGCTTTTTGTGCTTTCTTACGAGATGGGGCGTTTTTGAACGTGTATTTCAAATGGATGTGAGTGTAAATTTTTGGATGCTCAGGTGCCCTTTCGTATTCAATTTCAATGTTGAAGTCCTCAGGAGAGGCTTTCATTTTGTTGAGTATTGAGATGACATCCATAGAAGTGCATCCCGCTAGCGATACCAGCATGAGTTCCATTGGTCGTGCGGCGGTGTTCTCGCCGCCACTCGTGGCAGACGAATCAAGATTCACTTCGTGACCGGATGGAGTGTAAGCTGTGAATTTCATCTTTTCGTTCCATTTGATTTTCAGACTCATTTTTACCTCCAAGGATTTTTTTCGAACGAAATTATACCATACTCAGGAGTGGTAGACTTGCTGATAGGAATTACAGGCGCCATAGCAAGCGGTAAGAGCACCGTTTCAAAATTCATAGAAGATATGGGGTACCCGGTGATAAATACCGACGAAATTGGTCATGAAGTGTTGGAATGGCATGAGGTGAAGAGGGGTATTGTCGAAAATTTTGGTGTTTCCCTTGATTCGAATGGAAAGGTAAACCGCAAAGAATTGGCGGAAATGGTTTTTTCGAATCCCGAAAAATTACGGCTTTTAAACGAGATCATGCATCCAAGGATGTTGAAAGTGATTTTGAAAAGATTCAAAGAACTTTCGAAATCTCACGATGATATTTTTGTGGAGGCGGCCGTTCTCTTTGAGATGGGCCTCAAAAAGTACGTGGATTACGTCATCGTTACCGATTGTCCCGATGAAATCAAGATCGAACGTTTGCTAAAACGTAACAGAATGAGCTTCGAAGAGGCAAAGAGGCGTCTTGACTTGCAGCTTTCAAGAAAAGAGTTTCTAAAGAAATCTGACTTCGTTATCGATACTTCTGACGGAATTGAATGTACGCTTAAACAAGTTTCAAATATGTTGAAATTAAAACCATGGAGTGGTAAAATATAATACTGAACATCAACAAAAGGAGGGGTTTTGATGAAGAGAATTTTGATCATGATTTCAATTCTGTCTGTGTTGATGGTGGGGAGTATTTTTGCCAAAACAACTGTGACATTCTGGAATTCCATGGGTGGCGCACAAGGTAAAGCTTTAAGCGAAATAGTCAACGAATTCAACGCTCAACATCCGAATATCGAAGTTAAATCCATTTACGTGGGTAACTACGGTGTTCTTTCCCAAAAACTTCTTGCAGGAGCCGTAAGCGGACAACTCCCGACTATGAGCCAATCTTATTCTAACTGGACTGCAAAGCTCATAGAGTCCAACGTCGTAGCGCCAATGCAAGATTTCATAGACAATCCAAATGTTGGACTTTCAAAATCTCAGCTCAACGATATATGGGCTTCGTTTGTGAAAGCCAATACATGGAATGGTAAAGTATACACTTTGCCATTCAACAAATCAGTGTACATACTCTACGTTAACACGGATGCTCTTATGCTCTCAGGAATCGATATTCCTAGAACCATTCCAGAACTTGTCAAAGATGCCAAAATCCTTACGGTAAAAGACGAATCTGGAAAAGTCATTCAGTACGGTCTTGGATTGAGAACCACTATCGATACATTTGAAGTTTTTCTGAGACAAGAAGGTGGGCACATACTCACTCCTGATTACAAAAAGGGTGCTCTCGATTCAAAAGTTGCACTCGATACTTTGAAAATGCTCGTTGATCTTGTAAAAAGTGGCACAACGTTTGCACAAGGTGGTTACCTTGATGGTCCTTTCGGGAATGGTCAGATTGCCATGTACATCGACACTTCTGCTGGCATTTCTTACACAGCCAGGAGTGTTGGAGGAAAGTTTGCATGGACAATAGCCGCCGTTCCAAAGGGGAAATTACAGGCACCACCATTTGCGGGAACCGACGTGGCGATCTTCAACACCGCATCCAAAGAACAACAAATAGCTGCGTGGGAGTTCATGAAGTTCCTTTTGAAACCGGAAATTCAAGCTTTTTGGGCTATTAAAACAGGATATTTGCCAGTCGTCAAAAGTGCCCTTGATACTCAAGCGTGGAAAGACTATTCCTCTTCAAACCCCATGGCCAACGTTTTGGTTTCACAGAT
>CAYYEU010000016.1:0-17770 GCA_964470975.1 uncultured Mesoaciditoga sp.
ACAACGGAAACTGAAAGCAACAGAATGCAGCGAATACAGGCACTGGCCACCATTTTTCAAGCCAAAACTGGTATCAGTGTTAGCGTTGTTCCAGTACAAGAAAACGATCTGTTTTCCAGGATCACGGCTTCAAAAACCGCTGGCACACTTCCAGATGTTTTAGAAGGTGGGATAGAACCCTTGCTGTTGTTAGGATCTGAAGGGTTGATGGACACCAAGATGAATGCTGACATAATAAACTATTTTGGTGACATATACAGTGGCGCGAAGAAGCTTCTTTACGCAGGCAACGGTCAATATTATGGTATTCCTTTTCATGCGTGGGTGCAAGGAATATGGTATCACAAAGATTGGTTCAGTGAGAAAAAACTTGGGGATCCAACGACATGGTACAACATTCTCGAAGCTGCGAAAACGCTGAATGATCCCGCAAATGGCATATACGGTGTGATACTTCCGAAAAAAGCCGACGCTTACGCAGAGCAGGTTTTCACAGAGATAGCCTTGGCAAACGGTGCAAGACCATTTGATGACAAAGGAAATGTAACTTTTGATACTCCCCAAATGATACAGGCTTTTAGGTTTTATAAGGAGCTTGGAAAATATTCAAGACCAGGATTTACGACTGTTTTAGATGCTTTAAAGGGATATCTTTCTGGAGAAGCTGGAATGATATTCTATTCTACTTACATCATGGATGATATAGCCATAGAAGATGTACAAAAATCGAGAATACACAAATTCGATCCAAATCTCGTTAATAAAACAGGTTTTGCAAACAAAATGCTCAACATTCGCCCAACTTCTTATGGACAAATTGTAGGTCTTGGAATCCTTGATTCCTCTAAAAACAAAGCGGCTGCTGAAAAATTCGCCAAATTTTTAATGACAGGCGACAATTACATATACTGGTTGCACATGGCACCTGGTGGTATGAACCCAACGCGCCGTAGCATAGCAACCAATCCTGAATTTCTCAACAACAACGTTTTGAAGCGTTATGGTGCCAAGAAGATAGCGAATATCATAGCTGCTCTTGACAATATTGAAAGATTTGATTTCTACAATGGAAAAGTTGTTACCAAGATGGCTAAACTTTCTGGGAACTTCGTAATTGGGAAGGCCATCAACCTTATGTTTGCAAATGACTGGACCCCTGATCAAACTGCAAAATGGGCTCAACAAGAAGCTGAAAGAGTTCTTAGAGGTCAATAAGGGTAATTTCTTGCTTGGAAGATGACCGGTTAGACAGCCGGTCATCTTTTAAATTTTCTAAGGAAATGTGGTGATACTTATGAGAAATGCAACAATTGGGACACTTGAACACAGAGAAGCCATTCTGGGATGGAAGCTAATTGCTCCCACTGTGATAATCATAAGTCTGTTAATACTTTACCCAGTTATTTACAATGTGTATTTGAGCTTTTTTAAAGTGTCTTTGAATCCAGCTGTTCCCAATCAATTCGTTGGATTTAAAAATTACATTCACATTTTAACCGACTCGCATTTTTGGAGATCTTTCTGGATCACGGTGGCTTTTACATTGATAACCGTAATCGGGAGCATTTTAATTGGCTTAGGTGTTGCCATCATGATGAATCGAGAATTTCCCGGAAGAGGGCTTGTTCGTTCACTGATATTGATTCCATACGTGACACCTCTGATCTCCAGTGTTTTCGCATGGCGCTACATATTTTTACCGCTTGATGGGCCTCTTGTTCAATTTTTGTCATCAATTCATCTTATGAATCCAGGAACCGATATCATCAACAATCCAAACAACGCCTTTTTAGTCGTTAGCGTTTTCAACATTTGGAGAAACTTCCCTTTTGTTTACCTTATGGTGCTTGCAAAACTTCAATCGATACCTTCTGATTTGTATGAAGCAGCAGAAATTGATGGAGCAAATTGGTGGAAGAAATTCACAAGTGTTACAATGCCGGAACTTTATTTTGTCGTGGCTTCAGTTGCGTTGCTAAGAGGAATATGGAATTTTTACAAATTCGATGAAGTTTATCTCTTATCGAAGTTCGCGGGCACTTTACCAATATACATATACGACACCGCTTTTACAGGCATACCTCATCAAGGTACGGCAGCCTCAATAGCCACTATACTCTTTGCCATGATGATAGGCTTGATAACTATTTACGTGAAGAAGGTGCTGAAATGGTAAGGAGAAAAAACCCTTTGAAAATCATTGGATTTTATTCATTAATTGTTTTACTTGTTTTATTCGTGTTTTATCCATTTGCATGGATGCTTACCGTTTCGTTTCGATACGATATAGACGCTTTAAAACCTGGTTTTTTTCAAAAATTCACCCTTACTCAATACGAAGAATTACTTGGTTTAAAGCAAAGCATACGCCAAGAACTTTCTGGAGAACAAAAAGAACTTTTGAATTTAGCCAAAAGTCTTCCAAAAGATCAGCAAAAGGCCGTTTTAAATAAGATCAAAGAGCAACGTAAAAAGAATGAATTCCCATTTTTGCGTTTTTTTAAAAACAGTTTAATCCTTGCTGGATTGGCTGCGTTGTTAAGTTTGGCAATATCGATACTCGGTGCTTACTCTTTTAGTCGCATAAAGTACCCAGGTCGAGGGACTATTCAACGTGGCGTGTTGGTGGTTTATCTGTTTGGCGGAACCATCTTAATGGTGCCGTTGTATCAGATATTCGTGAAGATCGGTATGACATCAAATCCTACGCTTGCTATGACTTCTTTGCTCATAATATACATAGTTCAAACGTTACCAGTTTCCCTTTACATGTTGGGTAATTATTTCAGAACCATCCCATATTCAATAGAGGAGGCTGCCATAATAGATGGTTGTACACATTTTCAAGCTATTTGGCGTATAGTCGTGCCGCTTTCCTTGCCAGCAATTGTGACTGTTTACATATACTCCTTTATGATAGGATGGAATGAGTATCTATTTGCTTCAATTTTTGTCACCCCTTTTCCATCAGCTTACACGTTACCTGTTGGATTAAATGAGTTGTTTAACTCTCAACATGCTATATGGGCTAAAATGATGGCGGCATCTGTTATAACTGCCGTGCCAGTAGTGGCATTGTTCATGCTAATGGAAAAATACCTTACCGCTGGTTTTACAGCGGGAGGCGTCAAAGAGTAATTTAGTCTTCGATATTGAAAATCAGGAGGAGGTACTTCTATGTCTAAAATGTTTCCAAAAGAAATTGAGAAAGAATTGAAAGGAAAATCATATGATATCGTTGTAGGAATTCCGAGTTACAACAACACGCAAACCGTGGGACATGTCGCAAAGATCGTGGATCTTGGCGTGCAAGAGTATTTTCACGGCAAAGGGTTAATTGTAAACTCAGACGGTGGATCAAAAGATGGAACCAAAGAAACCTTTTTAAAAGAGAAGACAAAGTCAGATAAAATTGCCTACGTTTACAATGGAGTGGCTGGAAAAGGTAGTGCAATGGGCAGCGTGATGGAAATATCCAACCTACTCAACGTTCCCGTTACCGTTTTTGTGGATTCTGATTTACGCAGTATAGAACCTTGGTGGATCGAAAGGCTGACGAAACCAATTGTAGATGGTAAGTCTTCATACGTTACACCGTATTACGTACGCCACAAGTACGATGGTACGATCACAAACAACATATGTTATCCTCTGACGTCAATCCTTTACGGTCAAAAAGTAAGGCAACCCATAGGAGGAGATTTTGGAGTGAGCTTGGAAATGATCCAAAAGTACATTTCAAAACCTATAGAAATTTGGCAAAGTGATGTGGCAAGGTTTGGTATAGACATATGGATGACAACAACGGCTATGTGTGAAGGAAATAAGCCAGTATGGCAAGCAGCTTTGGGAGCGAAAATTCACGATGTTAAAGATCCGGGGAAACAGCTTGGACCGATGTTCAAGCAAGTGGTTGGAACGCTGTTTGATCTTATGGAAAAATATGAAAATATCTGGATGAGAAAAGAAATTGAACCTGCGAAAGCTCCCATATTCGGTGATATTCCAAACATTACGCCGGAGCCGGTGAATGTGGATGTTGATAACTTAAAAAAAGTATCAAGTGGAGGAATAAATGAAAACTGGAAGTTTATCTCTTCAATTCTCCCTCAAGAACTTTTAGACACTTTAGAAAATGCAAGAAAAAATGGTAAACTTGACAGCGAAGGATGGATAAAAGTGGTTTACGAGTTCGCAACTCTGTATAGAAAAAGAGAAATTCGTGACTCTTTAATTCGTTCTTTGGTTCCAATTTATTTTGCAAGGGTTGCTTCCTTTGTGGAAAAAACGTATGGAAAGTCAGAGGAATTTGCGGAAGAAATGATAGAAAAGCAACTCAAGAACTTTGAGAATCAAAAAGAATATTTGAAGAAGAGGTGGAATGGTTGATATTAACCGTTCTTCAGGGAAGATACAACTCTCTTGGAGATTCAGAAAAACTCGTGGCTGATTACGTGATAAACAGACCAGACGACGTTATACACTACAGCATAACGGAGTTTGCGATGCATTGTGGTGCAAGTGAAGCAACCATATACCGTCTATGTAGAAAAATTGGGTTCGATGGGTATCAGCAGTTCAAAATAGCACTTGCCCGCGAATTGAGCGTGCCGTCTGAACAAACATCATCTTTAGGAAAAGCAAAAGATTTTTCCACATTTGTGGGGGAGATCTTCAATGAGAATGTAGACCTTCTAAAGAGTACACGCCAGTTACTTGACACAAAGCAACTTGAAAAAGGAGTTAAGATCATCTCAAAAGCGGAAAGAGTACTTTTTTTCGGTGTTGGTAGATCTGCTGCCATCGCAAAAGATGGAAGTCTAAGATTTGCTTTGTTAGGGATCCATGCTGCCGACTATTCCGATCCGCACGCTCAAGTCATGATCGCATCTGGTCTCACATCATCAGATGCAGTCATAGGCGTAAGCCACAGCGGAGCTATTAGGGATATTGTAAAATCTTTAGAAGTGGCAAAGGATAGTGGTGCCAAGACAATGGCGATCACTGCGGGAATAAATTCACCGATAACAAAGGTAAGTGACGTTGTTCTCTACTGCGCTGCTGGCAAAGAACACCTTGGCAATTTTCTTGACAGTAGGATCGGAGAACTCGCTGTGATCAACATTTTGTACAGAACTTTGATACTGCAAAAAAAAGGGGAATTGGATCTTCATTTCAAAAATTTGTACGACAAGGTCCTGAAACCAAAACGATTTTAAAGTAAAAGCGCCCAAAGGGCGCTTTTTAAATTCCAAACCCAATAGTGTACATCCTTTGTGAATCGTATCCGGCGTGGTAACCGTAATTTAGAACGTAAGTGCCACCATATAAACTCAAAGGTCCCAATCTCATCTCCAAACCACCGGTAAGCCATCCCGCTGATATTCCCCCATAAAATCTTAAAGATTCAAATGGAATGTACCTGATTCCTATATGTATTCTTCTGTAAATTGAGTAATCACTGTCAAACAGTTTTTCAAAATCCACTCCAACGGCAAAACTTTTGGCAATAAAGCCAACGCCTATCCTCATATCTGGCACGGGAAAAGAGCTCATCGTGTTGTGCCAAATGCCACCCACATTCCAATTTCCCCACGATACTTTTACTCCTACATCCGCATTTGAAGTTGCTTCGTAAGTCAAATCCGGATCAAATGTCGAAGAGTTTACAAACAAAGCGGAAAGGTTGTCTATGGAATATATGCTCGGCATCACGTACCCGTATCTGTAAGTTCCTCCAATGGATATTTTCGTATCCGATATGTTAAAAGCCATCGCACCAGCACCTTCACTGTAAGCAGCGGCCTTTGCATGAAGAGAAATAAACGGTACCATATCATTTGACACAAACGAGTTCACGTATCCTTGCCCCATAATTGCAGCCATTAGCGCAAAATTCTTCCCTTCAAAGCCAACGTAAGCGCTGCTTTTAGCCACCAAGTCATTTCTCCCAGAAAGTGCTTTTGAGTAATTTTCAAGAAAGTAACTGGCAATTTTCTGGCTATCATTTGTGTTGAGAATCGACTGTATTTCGCTTATGTGAGTCACAGCCTTAAAGGTGGCAGATGCCACACCGTAACTCATGTCAACGTTTAGGTTCGGAAGGCCTAAGACAAATCCATTCCCATTGACAAGGCCTGCAGGATTGTAGTAAAGCGCATTGACATCGTCTGATATACCGGTAAACGTTTCTCCCATCGATAGAGCCTCGAAAGAATTATAGAAACTTAAATCAAATGAAAAAGCCATAATTGCAACGGACAAAATCGTCCATAAAACAATCCATTTTTTCATCTTTTGCCTCCCTTAATGGTTCATGTTGTTTGTTAAAAACGTAACCAGACTTCCTAATGTGTCAAAAGATGCAAATTTTGAGGCATTCATACCGCTCAAAATCGTGTTAACGGTGTTTATAGTGGATTCGACAGATGACGTGTCGACATTAAGAGTGGCGGGAATATGATTTAAAGCATCTTCCGCTGAGCTCACCGCTTCATGCAACTTGTTCAAAACTTCTTCAGATAGACTAACGTTATTGTAAGTGCCAAGTCCAACATCAAGCATATTGTCAACGTCTATGTTATTTGCATCTTTGAAACGGTTATTTGTTTTATCCCAAACGTACGAAAATATTTCATCGTCTGTTGTAAGGACACCGTCGTGATTTGAATCGAAGATTGCGGTTGATGCGTACAAAGCGTCGTAGATGATGTTGGAAACACTCCAATTGAATTCATCGTCACCACCATACATGGATAGCAAAGATGAAAGCTCTGACAGTAAATTCATGCTCGACATATCCCTTGAAACTGATAGCAAAAAAACGACGATTTTCGATGCAGTGGAAGCCTCAATTGTTGAATTGACGTCTTCAACAGAAGATATACCAGATTGGCTTTCAGGCAACAACCCAATCAAGTTCGCTACTACATTCGACAAAGATAAGTTTTTGATTTGAGAAACGGATCTCACCATCGCAATGGAAGCGTTTTTAACGGCAGATGCAGTGGTACTGGATAAAGATATCTCTCCGTTTACCAATTTACACTTGATATTTTCAACATTTTTGGTGGTTTCATCGATTACCTCCTTTGCATTTGGAGAAGTTGACGATGTCGTAAGTGCGGTGTAGAGACTTGTGGTTGCATTAGAAGAACTTTGAGAAGATGCCACAGATGTGATCACATTAGAAGAAAGTTCCACGGCAGTTTGCGTGTCTCCGTTATTAGCCGCATTAAGGGCACTTTTTGCACTTTGCGAAATGTTAGTGGGCTTATCAAATCCCTTAAAAAGATTGATGGCACATGAAGAAAGTAGCAATGTCGTAACGGTTACAACTATCAAAACAAAAAATACTTTTTTCATAAAAAACACCTCCCATTTTCCTTTCTTATCGGCCGAATGGTTTTTCAAATTAAGACAGAATTCTCACTCCGTTTTCAGAAAGTAGCGGTATGGCACGGGGATGCTCTCCTGCCTTCCTCTTTTGAACGAGCTCGTGAATTGTTTTGAATTCTTTGCTTAAAGCCCTCAATGAATCTTCTATGCTCGGAAATTTGGAAACGACGGGTTGTATTGGTTTCTTGTCCCTCAGATTCAAAAAATTAGGACTTAGAACCCCACCCACAAAAACATCACAATCGCCGACAATTTGAAGAATGTGCTGCATTTTCTTTTGACTGCCGTGCCCTTCTTCCTCAAAAGGAGTGTTTTTTCTCTTTTCCAACAATTTCCATTCACCATTTTCGGACATTTCGTAAATCATAAACTCGTCAGAATCACCCATATGGCCTTTGAAGACTTTTCCCTCATCTTTTGTTGGGACACAAATTTTCACCTTGTTCATGCAAATTCCTCCTTAATTTTTTCAGTCATGTGGATTATATCCTGTGGTATACTTTTAAACAAAATATGGAGGTGGGAACTTTGTTAGACATAAAACTTATACGTAGTGAATCCAACAAGATCAAAGAGCTTCTAAAAAGAAGAAAAGTTTTACCAAAAGACGTTGATAAAGTGCTTGAAATCGATGAAAAATTGCGAAAAATCACGACAAAATTGAATTCAATGAAAGCAGAAAGAAATTCGATTTCAAAAGAAGTTGCCAAATTCAAGGCTGCTAAAAATGAAGAAGGGGCTGCCAAGATTCTTGAACGAGGTAAAGAACTTTCTAATGAGATCAAAATTGAAGAAGGAGAGCTTTCCAAACTTCAAAAACAATTGAAAGAAATGCTTTTAAACATACCAAATGTCCCCTTTGAAGAAGTACCTGTTGGCAAGGACGAAACCGAAAATGTTGAACTCAGAAAATGGGGAGAGCCTCGTAAATTTGATTTTGATCCAAGGGCACACTGGGATTTGGGGCCCAAAAGAGGATTGCTGGATTTTGAAAGGGCGTCTAAATTGTCGGGATCGAGATTCACCATTTTATACAAAGGCGCAGCCCAAATGGAACGCGCTCTCATATCTTTCATGTTAGATCTTCACACGTCAAAACACGGCTATACAGAAGTAATGCCACCTCATTTGGTAAGCCGTGAAACAATGGTAAACACCGGAAAACTCCCAAAATTTGAAGAAGAGTCTTATTCCACAACGCTTGATGATCTCTTTCTAATCCCAACTGCCGAGGTCCCTCTTTCAGCAATGCACGCAGGGGAAATTTTGGAAGAGAAATCACTTCCGTTAAAATATGTTGCCTACACGCCTTGCTATCGCCGTGAAGCCGGAAGTTACGGCAAAGATGTAAAAGGTATGATCCGTCAGCATCAATTCGACAAAGTTGAGCTTGTGATGTACACAGCACCTGATAAATCGTACAAAGCTTTGGAATCTCTTACACATGATGCTGAAGAGGTTTTGCAATATCTTAAGTTACCCTACAGAGTTATCGAAATATGTACCGGCGACTTGGGCTTCGTTGCCTCGAGGACCTATGATATAGAAGTATGGTTACCCTCGTATGACAATTACAAAGAGATATCCTCTTGTAGTAACGTTACAGATTACCAGGCAAGGCGCGCGAACACACGATATCGAAAAGCAGATAACACCCTCGATTTTGTTCACACTTTAAATGGTTCAGGACTTGCCGTCGGAAGAACCCTTGTTGCTATATTCGAAAATTATCAAAAAGAAAACGGCATGATAGAAGTTCCTGAAGTCTTGAAACCATACATGGGGGGTAAAGAAGAGATTTAATGTCTAAATTTTTTGTTGCGACGGTAGACAAAGACACGGCGTATTTTGATGAGCATGAAGTCCATCACCTAAAAGTGTTGAGATTTTCTAAAGGATCCAAGATACAATTCACGAATGGAAATGGAGAACTTTTTCTGGGGAGAATGATCAATGAAAATACCGCCCGCATTATACAAACAATAGACAAACAACCTTTTCCTCAACTGAGAATCCATGTTATCCTTTCTCCTATCAGATGGGAACGTACGAAATTTGCAATAGAAAAATCAGTGGAGTTAGGGGCTGCAAGTTTGATATTTATGAACATGGATCGAACAACGAGAAAGAAAACGGAGTCAAAGTTAAAGAAGGCAAGTTTAATTGCAAGAGACGCTGCAAAGCAATGTGGTTCTTTGTACTTACCAAGTGTTCTTGGAATAGATGATTTTATGCTTTCCAAAAAATCTACGCGATTGATCTTAGATCCAAAGGGACAATTGGAGATGAAAGGACTTCGAATCGTAGAAAAAGACGTGATCATTGCCGTTGGACCTGAAGGAGGATGGACAGAAAGAGAAAAAACACTTTTTGAGTCAATGGGTTTTAAAAAGATCAAGATCGGTTCAAGAACATTGCGGACGGAGACAGCGGTTGTTGTAGCTTTGACTTTTATCAACATTCTTGGTGGAAACTTTTGAAGGGAGGAGTGAACATGGTTATGTACAGTTATGTTCAAATGGAGAAAGAACTCTCAAAATCGTACCGCGCGGAATTGAGCAACGTGAAAAGGCCAGAAGAAATAGAAGGGATCTTTGGTCGCACTGTCACCAAACTCCTATCCGAGATTACTGAGAAAGTAAAACCTCTTAACGCAAACCAAGTAAAGTTTTTCCCAGAAAAAAAACCAACTTACAAGCTGGAAAAATCATTAATTGACATTCCAGAGATAGCACATGCTCTGTCCAACAGTGATTTGAAAGCCATAATTGATCGTTTTGCTGAGGAGGCGAAAAATCGTTATCTCCATCTGATCAACGACGACGATCGAACAGAAGTTTTCAAAAAGTCTCCTGCCAGGTGATGTGTGTAGTTAACTCAATACGGACAATTGTGTCCGCATCTTTATAAAGATATCTTGAGAAAAACTCATTTCCCACTTGACACTTTGAGAAGAAATGTATATAATCACATACGTGATGCCGAGGTGGCGGAATTGGCAGACGCGCTGGATTCAAAATCCAGTGGACTGGATAAGTTCGTGCGGGTTCAAGTCCCGCCCTCGGCACCAGTAGCGGTCTTAATTTCAAGGCCGCTTTTTAAATCAAAAAGATGAGTTAATATTAAATTAAATGTTAATTTTTTTTACGTTTTACGCCACCAAAGTGGTAGAATTATACAAAACAATGTTACGAACTACGAGGTGATAAAATGCTAGTTACCAACGTTAGAATTGTAAGCAATGACCCGGAAGTAGGTATATTGGAAAACGGTGCTCTCTACGTGAAAGATGGAGAAATAGTGGAAGTTGGGCCAAGCGAGTTAATGGAAAAGCGATATTCGAATACCAAAGAAGTAATAAAGGGTGAAGGAATGACAGTTTTACCAGGTTTTACAAATGCGTATATTAACATGGAATCCATCATATTTCCAAGATTCGGCATAGAAGAACGCTTTGGAATTCCTGATGAAGATCTTTACAAGCGCATCCATGATGCCTTACAGAAAGTTTTGAATGAAGAGATGTTCTTCGTTATGACAGAAAAGATAGTGCACGATTCCCTAAAACAGGGTATTACCGCAATAGCTGGTTCTATTGAAAGATATTCACACAAAATAGAGGTCGAGCAAACAGTTAAGTCTGTGGTTAATACAACACCATTTAGATTTGCCATTGGTGAAGGCATACAAACACCAGAAGATCTTCAGCGTTTGATCAAATCTGGAGAACATCCCAAATACATCCCGTTGAATTCTATAACATCTTTTGATGATAACTCTTTGAGAAAATTGAAGAGCTTTGCGGACGAAACAGGAGCTTTTGTTGTCATACTGCTCTCCGATGAATTAAAAGAGGAAAAAGATGCATTCTTCAAATACGGTATGTCTAATTTGGAAAGGCTGCGTCATCTGAGTCTTTTAGGAGAACATGAAGTCATAATAAACGCTCAACATTTTACCGAAACGGATTTGGATATAATGGCTTCTACGGATACAATGGCAGTATACTGCCCAAGGGAAATGATGATTCGAAACATGACTTTTCCAGATATCGATGGCATGATGGGGCGAGGTGTTAATTTAGCCATAGGTACAGGGGGAGTTCATGATCTTTCAATCTTGGAAGAATCCCAGATCGCTTTCCTCTTAAGGAGAATGCTCAAGGGTGGTACGGATTTTGACTCGGTATATCAAACGAAGAAGATACTGCTTGAAAACAACTATCGCTTCGTTGAGAAGCTTTTAGATAAACCGTTAGGAAAATTAATTCCGGGTTACGTGGCAGACTTTGCGTTGTATAATTACAATGGTCCGATAGGCAAAGGAAAAAAGCCAATTTTAAGAAACCTACTTTTTGAATTCTTACGAGATGCTCGTGTTCAAATGACCATAGTAGATGGGAAAATTGCCTACGATGTTAGAAAAGATTATAACGAAGAGCTTGAAGAAAGAATTGAAGAAATAAGGCATGAGATTCTTTCCAAGGTGTGATGGTTTTAGATGGCAGTTAAATTCAGTGATCTGAAAGATCAGCTGAAAAAATTTTACGGTGAACGTTTTAAACCCCTAAGTTTAGGGGGAAAGTTTTTGTGGATAGCGGTAATCGTTGGAGCTATTATCGGCTTATGGATCCTCATCGCCGTGAATTCAAATCCTAAGTACGTTGTTCTCGTGTCAAACCTAAGTGAAGAAAACGCTGGATACGTGGCTCAAAAGCTTGACAGTTTGAATATTCCTTACAAAGCAGGGGCAGATGGCACCATTTACATCCCACAATCTGCAAACGTTTACGATGTAAGAATGAAACTCGCAACACTTGGAGCACTTGGACCATCAGCCGGAGTAAAAGGATACGGTTTGCTTCAAAATGGTTCTCTTTCTTCGATGGGAATGACGAGCTTTGATAGGCAAGTGAATTTTCAAATAGCGCTTGCAGGTGAACTCGAACGTAGTATAGATATGATCAACTCCATTCAGTACTCGAAAGTTTTTTTGTCGCTCCCAAAGTATACCTATTACGTTCCCGGTGAAACTCAAAAACCAACGGCATCCGTTTTGGTTGTCATGAAATCATCTGCGATTTTATCTCCAGAGCAAGTGCTTGGAATAATGAATCTGGTGGCTGGCGCTGTGGGCAACATGTCGGCAAGAGATGTTAAGGTGGTGGATCAATTCTCAAACGTCTTAAGCGATCAGGTGAACCTTTCAGATTCAGCAATTTCTGGGGCTTCAAAACTTAAATTACAACAATCTGTTGAAAAATATTACGTTGATAAGGTTAAAAAAATGCTTTACAACGTCTTTGGATACGGTAACGTTGCAGTTGCTGCCAATGCTTTACTCGATTGGAAAAAGATCACTCAAGAGAGCAAGACTTACATTCCTTCTGATACAAAAGGAAACAGTGGTGTTCTCAGCAACCAACAAAGCGAAAGCAGTTCTTCTTCAAATGGAGTAGCAGGAGGAGCAGTTGGCTCAAATTCGAACATTCCCCCAACATACGCAAGCACGCTGCCATCTTCTGTCGTATCTTCTTATTCAAGAACGGTAAACAATTACGATGTATCTCAAACGTATAACCAAATAGTAGAGGATAAATCAGGAGAGATCACAAAACTCACCATGACCGTTTTTCTAAACTCTTCTGATACAAAACGTGACGCTGAAATAAAAAACGCTGTTGCCAACGCTATTGGAGTACCTTCAAGCGGTGTGCAGATTATTCCTATGGCCTTTGATAGAAGCGCGGAAAAAACTGCAGAGAAAGCTGAATTAGAATCGAAGGCGCAAGAGCGTTTCAAAACCCTTTTAACGTATAGTTTAGTTCTTTCATTACTCATGACCGTTGCCTTTTACTATATGCTTTCCAAACGAAAGAAGAAAAAGAAGTTAAGAAATATAGAAGAAAGAAGAAGAAAAATAGAAGAGGAAGTTTCCAAATTAGCCCAAAAGAAAGGCGCTTCTCCAGAAAAACAAGAGCTTCTAAATTTACAGAATGACGCTATAAAATGGGTTGAGGAGGATCCAGACGAGGTGGCGAATATTATAAAAATATGGATGTCTAAGGACTAAAGGAAATGGTGGAAAAGAAAAAAAAGGAAACACCGGGCAAAAAAAAAGTTGCCATATTTCTTCTCGCTATAGGGGCAGAAAAAGCATCCAAAATACTCAAAAACCTTGACGAAGATCAAATAGAGGATTTGACTCTAGAAATCGCAAATCTTAAAGAGGTTAGCAGTGAAGAAAGAAAGGAAGCTTTTGAAGAATTTGCCCAAATGATGAAAGCAAAGGAATTCATAAACAAAGGCGGAGTTGATTACGCAAGAGAACTACTCGAAAAAGCTCTTGGACCCGAAAAAGCTCTTGAGATCATAGAGAATCTTACGGCTAATCTTCAGGTGAAGCCGTTCGATTTTATGAAGAAAGCCGATGTGGTCCAGCTTGTCAATTTTCTTAGAAACGAACACCCACAAACCGTAGCCCTTGTATTGGCTTATTTGGAACCAAAACAATCTTCTCAAGTGTTAATGTCGCTTCCAGAAGAATTACAATCTGACGTAGTTAAAAGATTGGCATTGCTTAAAAGCACTTCACCTGAAATAGTAAAACAAGTAGAAAAAGTTTTGGAGAAGAAGATGTCGACGTTTGTAAGTCAGGACTTCAGCAACGTTGGAGGTATAGACGTGGCTGTTGAGATCATGAATTCTTTAGATAGATCGGCTGAAAAGCGAATAATCGATACGCTTCAAAAAACGGATCCAGATCTTTCTGATGAAATAAAGAAGAGAATGTTCATGTTTGAAGACATACTAAACCTTGATGATCGCTCAATACAAATGATACTCAGAGAAGTAGATACTCACGAACTTGCACTTGCTATGAAAGGCTCCTCTGAAGAGCTCAAAGAGAAAATACTCAAGAATATGTCTAAAAGAGCTGCCAGCTTGCTTGAAGATGAATTGAAATACATGGGGCCTGTAAGAGTAAAAGATGTAGAAAATGCTCAACAGAAAATAGTTGCTATTATAAGGAAACTGGAAGATGCGGGCGAAATAGTCATAAGCCGTGGTGGAGGAGAGGATTTGATTGTCTGATGTGATAAAAGGCGCTAATATAACCAACGAAAAGTTTGTGGTTGGCCCTTTCAAACCTTCTGCAAAAACGTATAAATCACCACAAAAAGCTGAAAACATAGAAGAAATGGCTAAGAAAAAGGCGGAAGAAATTTTAGAAAATGCCAGACAAAAAGCAGCACAATTGCTTGAAGAAACCAAATTAAAGGCAGAAGAAATTCAAAAAGAATCGGAGGAATTAGGATACAAAAAGGGTTTAGAAAACTCTCAAGTGGAAGCTAAAGAATTGATCTCTCGTATGAAAAAAATCGTAGATTCGCTTGGAAAACAGATCGACCTTTCGGTAGATGAGATTAAAACTTCTTTGATAGACCTTTCGATTGCCGCCGTAAAAGAGATAGTTCTTAGCGAGGTAAAAAAAGGTGACATAGAAAAAAAAGTGGAAAAAGCACTGAGCATGGTGAAATCTTCAAAGAAAATTGTCATCAAGCTTCCGAACGATCTGCCAGAAGAGGTGACGAAAGAGCTTTCAGAAATAGATAAAGTTCAAGTTTTACCTGATTCAAAACTTGGGCCTATGGACATTCAAGTTGAAGCAAATTTTGGTTCTTTAGATCTTAGAGTAAACTCTCAAATGGAACTCTTGGAGCATTTAATAAGAAAAGCCTTTGGAGATAATAGATGACTCTTCACATCACTCTTTGACTTTTTCTTCAAGCGCATCCAAAGCTAATTTCGACCACAATTCCATTTCTTCATATTTTTCTCTTAAACCGTTAAGACTCACCATTTCCCAAGAAAATTTGTCGATCTCTTTTACACCGTTAACCTTTGCTGTGATCGTAAACACCACACCAAGGTGAACTCTGTTAACTGATGTGCTGTTTTCGCGAATTAAACCAAGGTATTTGGGCCAATTGTAATTTTCAACTGAAATTTCCTCATCTACTTCTCTTTCCATTCCTGAAAGGAATTTCAACCATGGAGAATGCCCCTCGTCCTTATCATTTACATGACCCCCGATGCCTATACTGTAAAATCCATGAAGCCTGGATTCAGTTTGAGCTTTAAGCCTTTTTACCAGAAGGTAAAGGCCCTTTTCATTTCGAACGATTACGTACGGTATTAGCTGTCTAATGGACTCATCCATTTCGGCTTTTCCCCTTCTTACAAAGAATCCCCTCTTTTCGGTAAGTTCTTTGATGATCTCCAATGGTACGTCCAAAAATCCATAATCTTTAAAGACTTTTTCTGCATCTTTCTCTTCGATAACGAGCACCATTTCGTCCATCATGATTCTCCTTTCAACTTGCCAATCTCTTCTATAAATTGGTCTATATCCCTAAAATCCCTGTAAACAGAAGCAAATCTAACGTATGCAACTTGATCTAGTTCTCTGAGCTCTTTCATGATCATCTCTCCTATTTCTTTTGTAGTGATCTCGCTTCCCATCTTTTGGGCTCGTGCTTCTATGGCATTAACCAATTCTTCTACTTTCTCCATTGGAATTGGCCGCTTTTCGCAGGCCTTTATGACTCCATTCATGAGTTTTTCTCTCAAAAACTTCTCTCGTCTACCGTCTTTTTTCACAACCATAAGTCTTCCACCTTCAAATCGTTCATACGTCGTGAATCGCGCTCCACAAGCAGGACAAATTCTTCTCCTTCTGATAACCAAACCATTTTCAATGGTGCGTGAGTCCTGAACCCTCGTGTGTGAATATCCACAAAATGGGCATCTCATTTTGTGCCTCCATTCTTTTCAGAAATCTCCGATATTTTTCTCAGTCTTCTATGAATAATCGATTTTGACAGGGGAGGGTTAAATAAGGCACCGAGCTCTCTTAACGATAATTCTGGATTTTCCAATCGCAATTTGGCCACTTTGCAAAGCTCAAAGGGTAAGGATTCGAGGCCCAATTTACGATCGACATTCATTATCGCATTTATTTGCTTTAAAGTGGCATTTCCACTTCGTCTTGAATTTGCCTCTATGAAATTCATGCTTCTTGTCACGTCCGAACGGATCCTACTTTCCATCATGATGTTGTGAATTTTCCATGCCGATTTTTTTGCACCTATGAAATTCAAAAATTCCTCTATCATAACACCATCTTTCATGTAAAATCTGTACCCGTATTGAACGCTTACTATATGACCCTTCATGCCAAAGAAATCATTGAGTCTTCTCAATATGGCATGGAGTATTTCTGCCTTACGATAATAAATCTCAAGATGATGGTGATGTGCCGGATCTGCTACAGAACCAGAAGAAATGAAAGCGCCTCTCAAAAAAGCGCTGAAAATAGTTGGATCTGAAAAATCTTTTTCTTTAACTTTTCCCATTGAGTTCAAACCGATTTCTTCTAAAAAGTCCATGATATTATCCACACTTATCCTGAACAAGAATACTCTTCCAGCCCTTAAACGTTTTTCTTCATGATAAAAAACATCAACTTTGCCTTCGTGCATTATTCTGAGTAAATTCTTTACCCTTCTGGCAGCGCACGTGCTTTTAACTGTGAGTTCAAAATAAGTTTTTCTCCCTATTTCGAGCGTCCCCTTGAACTTTAAAAAACCTGCAAATTCCATTTTGGCAAGAGGACTTTCTATTGGGAAGTCACAAAGCTCTTCTTTGACTTCAGAAGTAAAAGACACACTAATCACCAATCAGCTCTTTCGCAACTTTCCGTACGGAGGCGGCGAGTTTCAGTGGATCGTGTCTAACCTTTCTTTTTCCATCACTTGGATCCACTACTATTTTGATCATCGGAAATGAAACGATCTTCTCATCTCCTTCAATTGTTAAAACTTGCTCCGAGCCTTCATTGTGGTACCTTTGGAGAATGTCATCGGCTATGATCTGTGAATTCGATATCACGCGATCCAATGAATATCCCAAATACTTCTCAATTGTTGCGATGTGATCTCTTAACGAAAACCCATTTGTTTCCCCCGGCTGTGTCATGAGATTTGCAACTAACATTATGGGTTTTCCTTTCATTGCCTTTTTAACTCCACTCACTATCAAATTAGGTATTATGCTCGTGTAAAGGCTCCCAGGTCCGAGGACAATGACATCACACTTTAAAATGGCATCAATAACCTTTGGAAACGGATGTGCCTCTGTATTAAGACGTAAATCCACGATCTTGGAATTTCTTTTAACGATCTGCGTCTCGCCTACAACTTCTTCGCCATTTTCCATCTTGGCAACAAGCCTAATGGCATCTTCCGTAACGGGAAGAACAACTCCTTTTATAGCCAACGTATCCGATATTTTTTCAATGGCAGTTGCAA
>CAYYEU010000017.1:0-17257 GCA_964470975.1 uncultured Mesoaciditoga sp.
ATTAGGCCTTTGAAAAAGCACAAACAAAATTATCGCTTTACAAGCAAGGAAAGACAAAGTCTTTGTCAAAAACGATTCAAGAGTGGCTTTTTTCAATGTGATTAAGCTCTTAAAGCTAGCGCATATCAAGAGATAGAATTTAAAAAATTGAAAGGCGGGGTATTTCACCCCGCCTTTTTTAGAGAGGGTGTTCTTACTTTGCGCCAAATTGATCGCACGCATCAATGACGTATCTCATGTAAGCTACTCCAGGTCCTCCACCCATCAATCCTGCAACCAAAGCTGCTTCCATGATTTCTTGGCGTGTAGCGCCTTCTTTGATGGCATTCTTCGTGTGAAATGCTATACAGTAAGGGCAATGTGCCGTTATACCAAGTGATATAGATATCAATTCTTTTATCTTTGTAGAAAGTGCCCCTGGCTTTTCAGCTTGTTTGACAAATTCCATTAGAGCCTTTGCATATCCCGGCTCAGCTTTTCCCGCTTCTTTTAACAGATCCATGAATTGATCGTAATAACGGTTCATGTCAGCCGCTAAAGCTTTTTTCTCTCCCATTTCGATCATCTCCTTGTGAATTTAATAACAATATTATTATACTATGCATGTGTTAAGATCATTATAAGATTTGTAGAAGAAACAAAGGAGGATTGAAAAACTTGAAGATATCCGTTATTGGTGCAGGAGCGTGGGCCACCGCAATATCAAGATTGCTCGCGATGAATGGACACGATGTTACACTTTGTGCCCGAAAAATATCAGACATGGAGATGATGAAAAAATATCGGCAAAATAAAAAACATCTCCCAAATGTAAAACTTCCAGAATCTTTAAAATTCTCGTATTTTGGAAAAATTCCAAACTCGGACATCGTCGTATTCGGTGTGCCGGCGCAACATGTCCGGGAAGTCTTAAGCTCTGTGAAATTCAAGAGTGGTGGCGTTGTGAACTTGGCAAAAGGTATAGAAATTAAAAGCTTAAAACGTATGGAAGAGGTTTTTACAGAATATGGGAGTTTGAACTACGCTTCTCTCTCAGGCCCAAGTCACGCAGAAGAAGTCGCTGTAGACATACCTACAAGTGTTGTGGTGGCATCAAGAAATTCGGGTTTCTCAAAACTCGTTCAAAAACTTTTTAGTTCTTCAAGCTTCAGAGTTTACACGAATGAGGATTTAACGGGTGTAGAGATGGGAGGAGCGTTGAAGAACGTGATAGCCATCGCAGCTGGCGTTGTGGACGGGCTCGGAGGGTGGGATAACTCCAAGGCGGCGATAATAACCAGAGGACTTGCCGAAATTGCTCGTATGGGAGTTAGGGTTGGTGCTAAAGCAACTACTTTCATGGGCCTTTCAGGATTGGGAGACCTTGCGGTTACCTGTACAAGCAAACACAGCAGAAATCGTAAGATTGGAGAGTTTATAGGAAAAGGTTTAGGTGTCCCTGAAGAGAATACCTTTGTCGCTGAGGGACTGCATACAGTTATAGCAGAATTGGATTTGGCTGAGAGACTTAACGTCGATGTGCCGATAGCAAGAGCGGTTTATGCGTTGACCTATAAAAACATCCTTCCTGAGCATGTGATTATGGAGCTCATGAATCGACCCTTAAAAAGGGAATGGGAAAACATGTTGTAACAATATAATTGCGTATTAACAAACGTCAACTTTTACTTTCATTTTTTTACTTCTCTTGACAAGTTGTTAAGACTGAGTTATAATTTCAATTGCATTTCTCCTAAGATATGGAGAAAAATAATTCCTGCGAAGGGGGGCTTCATGCGTGAAAAAAGTTACATTGTTAGTGGCTATAGCAATCTTGGCATTAGGAGTGCTGTCGATTGCGGGAAGCACAGTTAACTATGCGTTGGTCTCAGACATAACGACCTTAAACATTTGGTCCATGCTCGGGCCGAACGCGACAGCGTGGAATTTCTACGTTGGATTGGCGAAGTACGGAAGTTTGTACACCCTTTCTGACGTGACATTTGCGGTGGTACCATCGTTGGCTGATGGAATGTGGACACCACTCAAAAAGGTGACAGAAAACGGCAAAGATTATTACGTTACAACCGTTCATTTGTTGAAAGGTGTGAAATGGTCTGATGGTACGCCTTTCACGGCAGACGATGTGGTGTTTTCCTACGAAGTTCCATTTAAACTCAAGATACCTGGTAACTGGATGAGCAATCTTGATCCTTCTGTTTTCGCCAAGATTGTGAAAGTTGACGACTACACAGTCAAAATCTACATTCACAAATTGAGCGGAAAGTTCGTCTACGGTGTTCTTCAAAGTACGATCGTTCAGAAAAAATATTGGGAGCCGGTTTACGAAAAAGCTCTTAAACAACCAGATCCAGCAAAATACATGATGTCTTATGGACCAATTTTAGACGAACCATCGATAGGTGCTTTCACAGTTTCAAAATGGCAAAAAGGTGCGTTTGTAGTCGATCAAGCAGTTCCAAATTACACCTTTAAAGGTCAAGAAGAGATCGAGTACGCAAATGGCGCTGTGCGCTACGTAACACCAACACTTGGCTTGGATCAAACTTTTTACGGCAAGCCTGAAGGAAAAGTTGATAACAAATTCGTTACAGGTCCTTACGTGGATTCGATCATTTTCAGAATTTACCAGAACCAATCTGCTGCAATTCAAGCGCTTTTAAAAGGGACCGTTGATTTTGTACTCAATCCAAACGGACTACAAAAAGGTTTTGTCACACAACTAAAATCGGACCCACATGTGAAAATCGTCAATAACCCGGCAAATGGTTTCCGTTACGTGGCCTTTAACATGAGACGTTATCCGATGAGTATTAAAGCGTTTCGTGTTGCGATCGCTTATTTAGTTGACAGAGATCTTCTATGCAACAAGATACTTCAAGGTGTTGCAATACCTCTTGCAACGGTCGTTCCACCAGGAAATGCGTTCTGGTATGATAAGAGTGTTAAACCTTATGGTGAAGGGATGACGACTGCCCAAAGGTACGAAGCGGCAATAAAAACTTTGAAAGATGCAGGTTTCAAATGGTTGGTAGAGCCTAAGATAGAAAAAGGAAGGCTTGTCCAACGAGGAATGGGTCTCATTGCTCCGAATGGTCAAATGATCAAGTCCGTAAAACTCATGGCACCATCTGCTGGATACGATCCTATGAGGGCAACCGCTGCATTGTGGATCGAAAAATGGGCAAACGATGTAGGGATACCGTTGACTGCTGATTTGACGAGTTTTAACAACATCGTCAGTGCCATTTGGGATCAAAAATACAACTTCGACATGTACATGCTCGGTTGGGGTCTTACCATTTATCCAGATTACTTGAGAGACTTCTTCTACTCCAAGAACGGGATAAACCCAGGAGATTGGAACACGCCTGGATACAACAATCCCAAATTCGACAAAGCCGCTGATGAGTTCATAGATCAAACTGACATGAACAAGGCACGTGAATACGGTTACAAACTTCAAGAGATGCTCGCTCAAGATGTACCATACATCGTTCTCTTCACGTCTCCTCTTACAGAGGCTTACAGAGATAGAATAGCTTTTGGATACACGAAGGTTCTCGATGGTATTCAAGGTGTTAATGGAGAAAAACCTCTTGTTAAGATCGTAAAATAAAATGTTTTTACACAAAAGCCGGGCTTTATGCCCGGCTTTTTAAAACTCAAAAGGAGGAATTCGAAATGATTGCGGGTGAAAGTGAATGTTAAAATACGTTGGGAAAAGACTGTTGCAAATTCTTATACTCTTGGTAATATACGTTGCCGTTGTCTTTTTCCTTCTTCATTCAATGCCGGGTGGCATAAAGGCGATGCTTACCATGAATCCGAGTCTTACCCCACAAGCAAGAGAGTCTATTTTACACGCCTTTGGCCTTGATCAATCTCTTTGGGTTCAATTTCTGACTTACTTGAAAAACGTTTTCACACTCAATTTGGGCATTTCTTTTTCATTTTATCCGGCCTCAGTGTGGAGCATTATTGCTGAGAGATTGCCAAGGACCATTTTTTTATTTACCACCGCAACTCTCATCTCTTTTTTCATAGGGTTTAATTCGGGGAAATCTCTTGCATGGAAAAGGGGAAAAGTGTCTGAATACGTTGCAACGATCATCGGTGTTATAACTTACACTGTTTTCACGCCTCTTTTGATATTCGTTTTAATATGGTTTTTCGGAGCTTACCTTGGAATATTTCCGATAAATCAGTTCTTAAATCCCAATCTCTGGATCAACGCGAATTTCGATGCTCAAACTGTGTTCTTGTATTTACTCTTGACCGTTAGCCTTGTAGGAGCGGCAATGCTTTTTTCTTTTGCCATAGCGCAAAAAGTTTCTCACAGGGTGAAAACCAAGAAGATCATCTTTTACACTTCGACAGCGATTGCCAGCGCTTTGTCAATTTTTTGGTGGGCAATAAGCCCATACGGTATATATGGTGCCGATATAGTTTGGCATATGGTGCTTCCGGTTCTATCGGTGACCATCATTTCTTATGCTGGAACCATGTTGGTTATGCGTGATTCGATGCTTGAAACTATAAAAGAAGATTTCATAACGACCGCAAGAGCAAAAGGCTTGCCTGATAAAGTTGTAAGGGACAAACATGCAGCACGAACGGCCATGTTGCCTGTTATAACGAATTTCGTTCTCTCAATGGGATTTGTGGTAAGTGGAGGAGTTATAACCGAATCGCTCTTTTCGTGGCCTGGAATGGGAATGACTCTCCTCAACGCCACTCTTGGAAAGGATTATCCACTTGCTTCAGGTGCGCTGATATTCACAGGAATATTCGTACTTTTCGCTCATTTGGTTGTTGACATAGTATACGCGTTCCTTGATCCAAGGATCCGTTACTGAGGGGATGAGATGATATATGGAAAATAAAGAAAACGTGAGAGAAGTATTTGAATCACCATTGAAAATAAGAATGAAACTCGCTTGGCGTGCTTTTAAAGAAAATTGGAAGATCTTTTCAGAATCAAAGATAGGACTTCTGGGTTTATGGATAGTGATAATATTTGCCATTGCGGGCTTCGTGGTTTATCCGATATTGGCGTCAACGGTGTGGAAACCAACTTTGTCTGGAATGACGTCTTACGATCCCGTTACCGGATATGATTTCACAACGATGAACAACCCAATCCCACCATCATGGCACCATTTGTTGGGAACGGATCCCCTTGGAAGAGATGTACTCGCTCAGCTCTTGTATTCCACACCAAGGGAGTTTGCCTTGGGTATTCTCGCAGCTCTCATAACGGTTTTCATAGGGACTGTTATAGGTACGGTGTCTGCATATTACGGAGGGGCGATCGATACCTTCTTTATGAGATTGGCAGATTTGGTTTTGCTGTTTCCATTTATTCCGTTTTTAATAGTTTTGAGTGGAATGATTCAAATAGATCTGCTAAGACTTGCGCTGATAATAGGTTTGATATCTGGCTTTGGTGGAATAACGATAGTCTTACGTTCTCAAGCCATGATAGTAAAAGCCAAACCTTTTATAGAATCGGCAAAAGTTTCCGGTGCAAGCAATCCATACATAATAGTAAACCACATAATACCAAATGTTATGCCTTTATCCTTTTTGTACATGATGTTTAACGTTACCGGGGCCATTTTTTCTGAAGCCGTTCTATCTTTCTTTGGATTGCTGAACATTCGAATGTCTTGGGGATTGATGATTTACACGGCAGATACCGCAGGGTACATAGTGGGAAGTAACATAGGACATTATTGGTGGCTCTGGCTTCCACCGGGAGCGGCTATCACTTTACTGTGTGGGGCATTCTATTTCATAGGCCGTGGCCTTGATGAAGTGGTAAACCCAAGACTGAGAAGAAGGTGATTTTGAGTGAAACCAGTACTCGAAGTTAGAAATCTCAAGATGTACTACAGCACAAAAGCGGGAGTTGTAAAGGCCGTAGACGATGTTTCCTTCACCTTAAATCAGGGAGAGTCTATGGGGCTTGTGGGAGAATCCGGATGTGGAAAAACATCCGTGTCCATGTCAATCATGAGACTTCTTGCAGAAAATGCCAACATAGTTAGTGGAAACATTTACTTCAAAGGAAAGGACATCGTGAAACTCAATGAAGAAGAAATGAACAAAGTTAGATGGGCTGGAATTGCAATGGTATTCCAAGCGGCCATGAATTCCCTGAATCCGGTTTACAAAGTTGGAGATCAAATCATAGAAGCCATCTTGGCACATGAGCCAAACGTTACTTTCGAGGAAGCTAGGGATCGAGTGGCAGAGTTGTACAAACTTGTCGGTCTTGATCCTAAAAGGATAGATAACTACCCACATGAGTACTCCGGTGGAATGAAGCAGAGGGCGATTATAGCAATGAGCCTTGCGTGCAATCCTGATATAATCATAGCAGACGAGCCTACGACGGCTCTTGACGTTATCGTTCAAGACATGATATTGAAAGAAATGGCTAAGATTCAAAAAAAGCTCAACATGTCAATGATATACATATCTCATGACATAGCTGTCATAGCAGAAGTTGCCGAGAAGATTGCGATAATGTACGCTGGTAAAATGGTTGAGCTTTCGGATGCTGTAACGGTGTTTAAAAAACCAGCACACCCTTATACGGTTGGGCTCATGTCATCTTTTCCTTCAATAAAAGGAGAAAAGAAAAAGCTTGTTACGATTCCAGGTGAGCCTCCAAATTTGCTAAACGCACCGGATCATTGCAGATTTGCTCCAAGATGTCCATTCGCGACAAAAGAATGCTGGGAAAAGATGCCACCATACGAAGAGATAACCCCAAATCACTTTGTCGCATGTTTCCATCCTCAAAACCTACGAAAGCAGGTGAGCAAAAATGACTGAAGTTGAAACCTCAAACGCTACTGATGTAGTGTTAAAAGTGGAACATCTTAAGAAGTTCTTCCCAGTTCGCAGAGGTGTGTTCGCAAGAGCCAAGCAATTTCTTCACGCCGTAGATGACTTGAATTTCGAGGTGAAAAGAGGAGAAGTAATAGCACTTGTCGGAGAATCTGGGTGTGGTAAGACAACAACGGGCAAGACGCTTTTGAGGCTTTATGAATCAACGGCTGGAAAGATCACATTTTTGGATCGTGATGTAACCCACATTCGTTCGGCACAAGACAGAAAATGGTTTCACAGTAGAAGTCAGATGATATTTCAGGATCCATTTGAATCTTTAAATCCAAGAAAAACGATTTTCGATATAGTTTCGGAGCCTATGAACATTCAGAACGAAGGAAGCTTAAAACAAAGAGAAAAAAAGGTTATGGATATACTCAACAGAGTGGGAATTTCTCCACCAGATACGTTTTTATGGAGGTACCCTCATGAACTTAGTGGGGGTCAAAGGCAGCGTGTTGCCATTGCGCGTGCGCTTGTTATGAATCCGGAATTCGTGGTAGCAGATGAGCCTACTTCGATGCTGGATGTTTCTATAAGAACTCAGGTTATGACTTTGATGATGGACCTCATATCGGAAATGCACATGACGTTTATTTACATCACGCACGATCTTGCCGTTGCACGTTATATGGCTGATTACATAAGCGTGATGTATCTTGGCAAAATGGTGGAATACGGTGAAACAGAAGAAGTCATTCAGAACCCGCTTCACCCCTACACCAAGGCGTTGATTTCGGCCGTGCCTGTGCCGGATCCAGAATTCAAACGCAAATCCATACAAATAAAGGGTGGAATTGGCAAAGCGATAGATCCACCCCAAAGATGTAGATTCTATGAAAGATGTCCATTTGCAAAAGACATTTGTGCCAAGGAAGAGCCACCCTTGATAGATGTCGGCGGTGGACACAAAGTTGCATGCTTTTTGTACAGCAAAAGTTAGGAAGTGTCAACGTTGAAGTTTTCAATGAAGGGAACTTTATTTTTCGTTGTAGTAGCTTCTGTACTCTTTGTAAACCTCGCGATTCAGGTCGCGAGGTTTAGCTCTTACAACACTTTTTTGAAACAAATGAAGTTCAATGTGCACCTTGTGAAAGTTTCGCAAAGTTCCACATCCGTGATTCTCGGATTGCGCTTTATAGGTCAATCTATTGACCGACAAGAGATGGCGTATATTTCAAGTATACAGCTTCTTATGGAAATAGGGGATAAAGATTTGGGTTATCATCCAATAATTGGAAGTCAAGGGATGATTGGTGAATTTACGAATGGAAGATTTGTTGCCAAGGCGAATGTTGAACTCAGTAATTCTCAAGCCGTTAATTTCAGAAAGAATTTCAAAAAATCTAAGATCACCTACACAGGATACTTAGAAATTCATGTACTTCAAGGTGGTCATGATTTAAGGAGCGTACCGGAGATCAAGGGTGTAATTCAGGAGGAGGGATTGTGATGAGATCGGGAAGAGGAACCCTACTTTGGTCGGTGATTTTTTCCATTCCGTTTCTTTTCATGGAAGTGTCACTTCTGCTTTCACCCTTTGCTTTTTTCCCAACATGGCTTTTGTATTTTCTTGATGTTGTGTTGGGCTTGGCCATTGTGTTTGCCGTTGGAGATTTTAGAATTGGAACTTTCGTGGATTTAACGGGAAGCGTGATCGCCAGTGTGGCCTATTTTTGGATTGGGAAATTGATATTACAAAACTTTGGGTACATGTCAGGTTTAATGGCGTCGAACGTCACTTTAAGCTCCATGGTAGTGACCACTTTTTCACTGTATCTCATGTCACTCTTGGGAAATTTGATTGCTTTGATTCTGAGTGGAATAATATGAGAAAAAAATAACAAGTGTCGTGATATAATACATGTTGAATTTCAGCGCATAAAAGGTGGTGAAGGAATTGAAGAAGTTGCTCTTAATTTTCTTTTTGACTTTGGCATTATCTGTTTTTTCAATTGCGTCTACCATAACCGTATGGTTCAGTTGGGAAGGTCAAAAAGAGTTTCAATCCATTGTAAGCGAATTCAACCAAACACATTCTGATATCCAAGTAAATCTCGTTTACATACCAAAGATGATTCAAAAATTAAGAATCATGTTAGCCTCCAAGGGAAATTTCCCGGATATTGCCCTCATTAGAAATAACGACCTTGGATTGTTGACAGACGCCAACGTGATAAAGCCGGTAAGCGGAGTCAAAACGACAAGTGTATTCTACAAATCATTTCTTATCAATGGAACTGAATACGCATACCCATACTATGCGGATATTCAAGTTGTGTATTTAAACAAAGCGTTATTCAAAGGAGTGCCCTTTCCAAAAAATGATTGGACTCTCTCAGAATTTGAGAGTACAGCCGAAGCGTTAAAGAATGATGGTTACATAGGTATTCTATTACAAAAAGCATCACCGTATTTTTTTGATTCTTTTAACGCGGCTTTCAACGATGGGATAATTCCTGAAAAAGATGGCGTTCCATGGGTGAATACACCAGGAACTCTTAAGGCGGCAAAGCTTTACAATTACCTCTTCAATGAACGAAAGATCGCCATAAGCTATGCAAAAATGGCGCTTGTAAACGCGTTTAAAACGCAAAAAGCTGGAATGTTCATCATGGGTTCTTTTTTGATACCGGATTTTTTGAATTTAAATCTTGACTTTACCGTTTTGCCTTACCCTTCTCTTGATAATGGCAAACCAATACCACCAGTTTTGGATTCTAAAGGTTTTGTCGTCTTCAACAGTGATCCTGATGTGAAAGAGTTTTTGGATTACGTAACATCCGCAAAAATGGAGGAAAAGTTCTGCCGTTCGACCTACAAACTTCCAGCAAATGAAAAAGCTATGAGCTCTCTTGGGGAAGAGAACACTTTTTTCAAAGTAATGAGCTTAAGTGCAAAAAATGCCTTGATTCTTCCAACATCAAAAGTTTTTAAAGAAGCTTATGGAAAGGCTGTTTCCACAGCCTTAGAACTTTATTTGAGTGGGAAAATGCCACTTGGAGAAGCGTTCGCGAAGGCTCAAGAGTACATAATTCACCATAAATGAGCTTGTTTTTCCCAGTTCTTTTTGTAAGTGCCATAATTTTTTTGATCTTAACTGCAAGGGCAAAGCCATCTTACACGTTTGCCCTTGCACTTTTGGCTTTTTTGGTAAGCTTTTTCCCGATAGTGTGGGGGACAACAATATCTTTTTTTGATTTTTCCCCGTCAAGTATTCAATTCGTTGGTTTAAAAAATCTTTCTTCAGCTTTCAGCGATCCTGGTTTGTTTCTCTCAATAAAGATCACGGCAATGTGGGCGTTGCTTGTTTTGATTTTAAAACTCGTTATTTCTTACACTTTGGCCCTTTCAATTCTGTCGTTGAAAAAGTTTTCTAAATTTCTCTACATGGTAGTTTTAACACCTTGGGCAATTCCAGCTTACATAAGTGTAATCGTGTGGACTGCCCTTATTTCAGGATACGGTGGCAAATCGCTGCTCTCAAGTTTGTTGAGAATGAATTTTGACTTGTCTTCGAATATCCCAGCCGCATTTTTTTGGACGGCGTTTGTCAGCATATGGCTTGGTGTTCCAATGATGACAATGGTTATTTTAAGTAGTATGCAAACTATACCACCATCTTTGAAAGATCTTTCAAAGATGGAAGGGCTAGATCCTTACGAAAAGGCCATGAATCTTTACCTTCCCCATACGTTGCCAATTGCTTTTCCATATATCTTTATTTCTTTTTTGGGGTCATTCAAGGAGTTCACCGTTTTTTTCTTGATGACCAACGGTGGTCCAAGTATGACATCTGGATTCGGAGAAAAATCAATAGTTGGAGCGACAACATCGGTTGGGGTGTTCATTTACAACGAATTCTATTCAACGAGAAATTACGGGATTGTGGCGGCTTATTCGACAATTGTTGGCATCGTCATGCTTGTTTTGATCGCGATAGGGTGGAATTACCGCTTTCATCGAAGAAAAAATTTGTTGATTGTGTCTACAATAGTGGCACACGCTTTCTTTGATCTTTGGGGGGTTGGATCGGGAACGTTTGGAATTGTTCCAATACTTTTTTATGGGGTATCACTGGCATTTTTCTCAAAAAGATCCAGGAACTTCAAGAAATTTTTTGCCATTGGTGCATCGATCGATTTGATTTACATGTTCCTTGAAATGGGTGAATACGGCATAAAGTCTGTAAGTCTTTCTGCCATTATTTCGCTAATAGTTGCGTTAACTTTGTCTTTTGAAGGAAAAATCCATGTAAGTCTCTTTAAAATTCCGGACTCATTCTGGAAAAGTGCCAAAATAGCATGGTTATCTTTTTGGAGTACCACAGTTTTTTTGCCTCTCTGGAGCGTGCTCTTTATGGCTTTTTCAAAAGAGAACATCATACCCATTGATAGTTTATTTCCAGTCAACATCACATTGGCAAACTTTTCAAACATTTTTTGCAGTTACGGGTTTTTAAACGCTTTGAAAAATACTTTGATAATAAGTGCAATAGCAATAAGTACGGTGTTTTTAACGGTCTTTCCAGCTACTTGGGCAGCTGTAGACTCAAAAAAAGCCATTAGTTTAGGAAATGTGATCGTTTTCGCATCATTTTTTTCTGGAATGCACACACTTATTCCGTTGGCCATAACGTTCAACTTCTTGGGTTTGATGAACACTTTGTTTGGAATAGGCATAGCCGTTGCCGCCCATAGTGCGGCAATATCGTACTTTTTGTTGTATCCATTTTTATCTTCAATTCCCAAAAATTTAAACGAAGCGGCTAAACTCGATGGAGCTAACGGATTTGCTCGCATGACCCGGATATATTTACCTATTGCAGTACCTTCTATAACCACAGTTGGAGTGTTTGTCTTGATGGAATCTTGGAACTCTTTCGTTTTTCCGTTGGTGTTTTTGAGCTCTCAACACTTGTATCCAGTGTCGATGATGCTGTACAATCTTATAGGTGAGTACGGAACATCTTATTCGCAATGGAATACTTTTGGGGCGGGAGCAATTTTGAATATCATGATTGTAGGAACGTTCTTTTTTATTTCCAGAAAACATATTACGAGTGGTGTAATATCAAAAGGAGGGATTTAAAATTAACAGATACGAGACTTTGAAAAGGATTGCAAAGGAAAAATCTGCAAATTCCAAAATAAAAGATTATGCGATGGGAATAGGACTGTGTGCTGTCACCCTTGACGATGGAAGAACTGGCGTTGCTTACTCTGCAAGAGACATGATTCCGTGGGGATGTTCTATCTACGATGAATTACCAAAAATTAAAACATCTGCTGAGAAATTCATAGAACTCTTCGATTCCAACGATGTCCTGTTGAGCGCATTGGGAATGGCCACCATAAACGCTTGCATAAACCAAGGAGAGTTCAAAAATGCTGATGTTATGGAAGAAATAAGCGTATCAAGTTCAGACGTTGTTGGAATGATAGGAGACTTCACGCCAATGGTGGAAGATATAAAGAAAAAAGCGAAAGAGCTTTACATATTTGAAAAGCAAGATTTGCCCGAGACGATTTCACCGGAAAGAATGCCAGAGTTTCTTCCTAAATGCGATATTCTATTGATATCCGCGACAACGCTTCTAAACAGAACGTTTGATTCTATCATCCAACATGCTCGTACCAGTAAAATAGCGTTGCTTGGCCCTTCGACTCCAATATGCCCAGAGGCTTTGCCTGAGACTATGGTGCTTGGGGCAACTCTTGTAACAACGGGGGCTATTAGAACGGTGTACCATGGCGGAGGAACCAGGAATTTATACAGAGAGAAGACTGGTAAGAAAGTGACTTTTGTCAACAAAAACATACGTAACTAAAGGAGGCACAATGGAATTATTTGTCCCACTTAACATTAACGGCATCAGCCTTAAAATGGAGTCGTTGGATAAACTGAGAAAATACATCAAATTTCTTGAAAAATGGAATAACGTCCACGCTTTAACATCTGTCTCTCCACGAGAAATTCCATACGTTTTCGTGGTGGAACCTTTGTTGGCCGCAAAAGCTCTTTCTGAATTTGTAAAACCTTCCAATTGTATTGATATTGGAACTGGATTTGGAAATCCAGGGGTGGCAATGTCGGCTTATTTTGAAAACACAAAATTTTCCCTGCTGGATTCATCTCAAAAGAAAACCGCTTTACTTAGAAGTGCATTGGACATGTCAGGAATAGAAAATATAGAAGTTATGACATCCCGCATAGAAGATCTCCCTAAAGAACGATTGAATACTTTTGATCTTGTGGTTTCAAGAGGTGTGGGATCTTTGGAGAAAGTTTCCAGTTATGCCAAAGAACTTGTTAAAGACGATGGAATCGTGGCGATATTCAAAGCACGAATAGATGTTGAAGAGGCTTCGAAAGTAAGTGAAGGATTGAAATTCGAGAAGGTGATTAATTTGAACGTCTCCTACCCTCTCAAGAGAGTTCACAGATACGTTGTGGTTTACAAACGGGCGACAACATGAAGTGGTATCTTGTTGATTCTGCTGAGATGAATGGTGAGGAAAATATGGCTATCGATTTGGCCATGATGGATGTTGCAAAAGAGGGCACGCCTATTTTGAGATTGTACGGATGGAACCCTCCAGCGCTTTCAATTGGAAAATTTCAAAGAATGGAAGAGATAAATCGTGATTATGTAAGAAGGAAGAAATACTCCATTGTGCGACGCCCAAGTGGAGGTAGAGCGGTTCTTCATCAAGATGAAGTTACGTATGCTGTTGCAGTGCCAGAGCATATGCTCTTTAAAAGTGTCATACGAACTTATTTAGAGCTTTCAAAAGCACTGGTTGAAGGTTTGAATATGATGGGATTGGGATGCGAAATAGCCAGAGAGCGCTCAAAAGAACGCTACACCGATTTTGCGGCTTGTTTTGCCACTACATCCATTCATGAAATCATGATCGATGGCAAAAAGCTTGTCGGAAGCGCGCAGACTCGGAAAGATGGAATAATTTTGCAACACGGCTCTATTCCAATGAGATGCCATTTTGAAGAGTATGCCAGCTGCTTTTCGTTGACTCATAATCGTGTGGAGGCTCTCAAAGAGAGACTTGAGAGTTCAACCACATGTGTGTTAGAACATAAGAATCTGAGTTTTGAAGATGTGAAACGTGCCGTGATCAGCGGATTTGAAAAGATGTTCAAGGCGGAATTCGTACCGTTTAAAGATGAATTTGATTGGGAAAAATATGTGCCGGATGTGAAGATATGGGACTAAAACTTGTGGGAACACCAATAGGAAATCTTTCAGACATGACTCAGAGAGCTTTGATGGTTTTGAAAGAAGTTGACGCTGTTCTTTGTGAAGATACCCGTCGCACTGTTAAACTTTTAAACCATTATTCCATATCTAAAAAACTTGTATCGTTTAACGATAAAAATTCGGCCAGTAAAATGCTGAGGATCATAGGTGAAATGAAAAAAGGGGCGGAATATGCCCTTGTGAGTGATGCTGGAATGCCGGTCATATCCGATCCGGGTTTAAAGCTTGTTAATGCCTGTCACGAAGAGAGAATACCGGTCGATGTTATTCCTGGGCCAAGTGCCGTTGTAAGTGCTGTCGCTGTAAGTGGTTTGAATGCCTCTCATTTCGTTTTCTTGGGATTTTTGCCACGCGGCTCAAAATTAAGAAAAACACTGAAAATGGTTTCTGAACTCGGCATGGCAACAGTTTTTTACGAGTCGCCTTATCGCCTAAAAGATACGTTAGGAGAAATCTGTAAAATTTCTCCAGGATCCAGAGTTTTCGTTGCTAGAGAAATGACGAAAATTCATCAAAGCTTTTACCGAGGCAACCCATGCGAATTGATTGAAGTGGTGGAACCTATTGGTGAAGTAACGGTTGTGATAGAATGGGAAAAAGTAAAACATAATGTTAAATTACATTGACTTTTATATTTGTATTTGATATAATGTTTCGTGGTTGTTCATACTCAATAAGCGTCTACCAAGGGAGGCAGAAAAAATGGAAGCATTGAAAGTATCATCTAAGTCGAGACCTAACGCAGTTGCAGGCGCATTGGCCGGAGTGTTAAGGGAAAACGGTAGAGCAGAAATTCAAGCAATTGGCGCAGGAGCGGTAAATCAATCCGTAAAAGCCATAGCTATAGCACGTGGATATGTAGCGCCGAGCGGAATGGACTTGGTATGTGTTCCAGCATTTGTGGACGTTGAAATCGATGGAGATACCAGAACGGCTCTTAAATTCGTGATAGAGCCAAGAGAGTAAAATCATTATCCAGCTATTATAAAGCGCCTTTTAAGGCGCTTTTTCAATTCCTTCTTATTGCGAATAATTCATCTTTTCCTTTGAATATCAAGAAGTCCTCATCGATAACAACTTTTACACACTTTTCATGAACTCTGGACAAGAATTGGCTCAGTTTTTTAGGTATAACATTTACACGTACTTGTTTGGATAAGCTTATTGGTTTTACGTATTCGTATGCTGAATATTGAGACAACACGCCTATCCTAAATTGATTTGAAAATTCCAAATACCCCTTACCACCGTTTTTCCTTTGAAATCTTGAGCATAACGATGCACCTTCTTTTAAAATTCTCGTCTCGATCCTCGTTCCTTCCAATTTCCTTATCGGTAAAAATCTTTCGATTCCGTTTACCATTTCGTTGTTGATTTCCATGTTGCAAACCGTGATCACCCCATCGCTGAATTTCAAACCGATGATATTTTGAGAATGGCCGAGTTTTAACTTTTCATCACGAATAACATCGAGCATTTTCACAAAATGCCGAGCTGTTTCATATGGTATTGCAGCCACAAACGGTACTCCTGAATAATCCATAGAAGCGATCGAAAGGTGGCCATACTCTTCACATAAGGCAAAGAACATCCCGTGGGTTGCACCTACAATCGTTTCTTGTCCTTCTCTCAAAATTATACTACCTATGTCTACAACGTGTGCTATTTCGGAAGCTTTTACTTCAACTTCAGTTGTAAATACGCCGCGTTTCCGAGGATCGTTTGCTATTGGATGAAGTATGGAAAGATATTCTGAGCCCTTTAAAAATTCAAGCTTAGTGCCAAAACGAATTTCCACGTCTGCTTTCTCCCCGCTTTTTGAGAGCAATTTGAGACTGTCAAGTGGTGAAGCGTAAAAACTTTTGAAGTGACTAACACTTCCTAAATTCACGTTAACTGTCAGACATCCATCGGTAGCATAAACTTTTAAGGCATCCAAGTGAGAATAAAAATAAACGCGCCTGTTGATCGGTTCAACAGTGCCCACGGCACGATCTAAGAGGTTAATGATTTTTAGAAAGTACTCATGATCTATTTTTGATTTTTTCACTTTGATCTTTATCCCTTAAAGCTATTGGTATGACAATCGCCGCCACTACAAGAGAAATTGGCCATGAATTGAATCGTTCGTACATCAACAAGGCGATCGAAATTGCCACAAGCATCCATGCCGAAAATTTTAAAAATTTTTTCCAGATTTTATCTGATAATGAAAAGATCGCAGATGCCCCTCCGAGAAGGTAAACGAGCTTAGATATGTCATCATGCGGAAATCCTTTCAACCAAAACAAAAGTGTGACTGCGTAAAGAAAAAACAAGTTAAGCTCTGCCGTTTTAAAATGTTTGCCTTTGTAGAAAAGATGAGTGATTACGGCAACTACCGTGAAATAGGCACACACCATCCATCCTACTTTCAACACGGAGATCAAAAAATACAGAAATACCCCTGCAAGCGCGCCAGACAAGATCATGGCTATCACACGTTGAAACGCACGTTAACGATGTCTCCATCCTCAACGATGGAGTCTTTTCCTTCGAGTTTTAGAAGACCTTTCGATTTGATCTCTTTCATGGAAGCGAGTTCTTTCATGTCAGAAAATTTTATCACTTCGGCCCTTATAAAACCACGCTCGATGTCTGTGTGGATCTTACCAGCAGCCCTCTTGAAATTCGTTCCTTTTTTGATCGTCCATGCCCTAACTTCATCTTTTCCAACGGTGAAGAAAGATATCAATCCCAACGCCGAGTAAACAACCTTAGCTAGTCTATCTATACCACTTTCCGTTAAACCAAGATCGTTTAAAAATTCGGTACGTTCATTTTCTTCTAATTCGTTTATTTCCATTTCCATCTTTCCACACATTTCAAGCATTGCAAGTGAATTGCTGCTAACGATCTCGTCCGCTTTTTCTTTGCCGGCGTAAAACTTCTTTCTAAAAGACTCTTCATCTAAGTTTATCGCAATTATGGATTCTTTCATGGTGAAAAATCCAAAAGAGCTGAGCGCACGCTTTTCATCGTCTGAAAGATCGATCAACTTCACAAATTTTTCTTCATTCAGAGCACTCTCACATT
>CAYYEU010000018.1:0-17240 GCA_964470975.1 uncultured Mesoaciditoga sp.
AAGTTTTCAACAGAGTTTTCAACACTTTTTCAACAAGTTTTCAACAGTCAAAAAAACCGATAACCATGCTTGCTGAGAATAGTTTTCAACACTTTCAACAACACCTACTATTACTATAAAGATATATAATACTAATAGTAATAGTAGCAAAGGCTGTTGAAAAGTATAACGAAAAAAATCCGAGGTGAAGAAAATTGCTATACGCGATAGGTGACATTCACGGATGTGAAGAATCTCTGGAGAAACTTTTGAACAAAATTCCCTTGACGAAGGAAGATACTCTGGTATTTCTCGGAGATTACATCGACAGAGGCCCTAATTCAAAAGGAGTTATAGAATTGTTGATAGACTTATCGAAAAACCATCCAAATACCATTTTTGTGAAAGGAAACCACGAATGGATGTTCCATGAATTCTACATGAACAGAGATCAAAAATCTTGGGAACTATGGGAGTACAACGGTGCAAGGCGGACCATAGAGAACTACGGAGACATTGACAACATTCCATCATCCCACTTGCAATTTATAGAAAAAACGAAAACATATCACATGCAAGATGGGTACTTTTTTGTACACGCAGGAATAAAACCTGGAATTCCAATAGAAAATCAAAAAGCAGAAGACATGCTATGGATAAGAGACGAATTCATATACTCGAGTAATCCTCTCAAAAACTCCATCGTCGTCTTTGGACATACCCCTATGGAACATCCCCTAATAAAAGATGATAAAATCGGTATTGACACAGGGTGCGTGTACGGAGGGTATCTTACATGCATTAGATTGGAAGACAAAAAAATATTCCAAGAGAGGTGCTGAATTTGAAAGCCATTTACCCCGGAACCTTTGATCCGATAACTTACGGCCATCTTGACATAATCGAAAGAGCCTCTAAAATATTTGACGAGGTAACGATTGTCTTGATGAATAATCCAAGAAAAACTCCTTTTTTCACCTTAGAAGAAAGACTCAAAATGATAAAAGAGTCAGTTAAAGATTTTGAAAACATTCGTGTTGATATTCACTCCGGTCTATTGGTTCAATACGTTAAAACCCACTCTACGAAAATAGTGATAAGAGGGCTAAGAGCCCTTGAAGATTTTGAATACGAATTCGAGATGGCAATGACAAACAGACAAATGTGCCCAGATCTTGAAGCGGTATATCTCATGACGGATTTAAAATACCTCTTTGTTTCCTCCTCTATGGTTAAAGAAATAGCTCAATTTAAAGGAGAATTAAGCAGATGGGTTCCACCAACGGTAGAAAAAGGACTTCGAAAAAAATTCCAAGAGTGACTGTTCTGTGCGGAGGCAGTTCAAATGAAAGGGAGATATCGATACTGACTGGCAAGAACGTATTCAACGTTTTGAAGGAAGAGGGAGTTAAAGCCGAACTTTTCATATGGGATGGAGATTTTGAAGCGTTGAATAAAGTGAGTTCTCCTTGTTTTATAGCGCTCCATGGTTCTCCTGGGGAAGACGGACGCGTACAGAAGTATTTTGAGAGAAAAGGAATAAAATACACGGGATCAAACCCTAAAAGTTGCGAGCTAACGTACAACAAGATAACGACCAAAGAAATGTTCACAAAATTGGGAATAAAAACTCCCAAATGGGGAAAAAAACCACAAGAATTCCCTTGTGTCGTGAAACCTCAGTTTGGCGGTTCAAGTTTAGGGGTAAAATTATACTTTTCAAAAGATGATTGTGAGCAACAAGAAGGATATTTCTACGAAGAATACATCGATGGGCGTGAGATAAGTGTATCAATTGTGGATATCGATAGAAAACCAGTCGTCCTTCCAATACTCGAGATAATACCATCCAACACTTTTTACGATTATGAGTCCAAATATAAACGGAGAGGGGCAAAGCTTATCACCCCTGCACCTTTGACGAATTTCGAAAAGCGTGCGATTGAAGAAATGTCACTTAAGGCGTATAGAGAATTATCGCTAAGGGATTTTGCGAGAATTGATGGTATAATTTCGAAGAATGGAGTTTATTTCTTGGAAGTTAATTCCATTCCAGGAATGACACAGTTGAGCGATCTTCCAGCATCTGCAAGTGCAGGAAAGATTCCATTAGGAAGAATCGCGATGAGTGCGGTGCGGGCTGCATTACGGAGGTGAATCGATGAAATTTTTAGGAACAACCGTTTTAGCTGTGAAAAGAGATGGAAAGACAGTTATGGCGGGAGATGGACAGGTAACTTTGGGAGAAACGATCATGAAAGCCACTGCCAAGAAGGTAAGAAAATTAGGGAACGGGAAAGTGATCGCTGGTTTTGCTGGCTCCGTTGCGGATGCTTTCACCCTCTTCGACAGATTTGAATCTAAGCTCAGAGAATCAAATGGAATTTTGAAGCGAGCTGCCGTGGAACTCGCCAAAGACTGGAGAACTGATAGAGTTTTAAGAAAACTGGAAGCTCTTCTCATGGTAGCGGATGCAAATGACATGTTTTTAATATCCGGTAATGGGGAAATCATAGAACCAGATGAACCGATTATGTCGATAGGCTCCGGTGGATCTTACGCAATAGCTGCTGCCAGGGCCCTTTATCGTAACACGAACATGAGTGCGCACGATATAGCAACTAAATCATTGGAGATTGCTGGAGAGATCTGCATATACACCAATTCGAACATAACGGTTGAAGAAATTTAAGGAGGCGCTTACGTTGAATTTGAAAATAGACGAATTGACTCCTCGACAGATTGTGAGTGAACTTGATAAATACATAGTCGGCCAAGATGACGCAAAGAAATCCGTTGCGGTAGCGCTTCGCAACAGAGTACGAAGGATGAAACTGCCAGAGGATATCCAGCGCGATGTAATTCCGAAAAATATATTAATGGTTGGACCAACAGGAGTTGGAAAAACTGAAATTGCCAGGAGACTTGCGCAACTTTCTGGCTCACCCTTTGTGAAAGTGGAGGTTACGAGATACACGGAAGTTGGATACGTTGGGAAATCGGTGGAATCGATAATTCGTGAACTTGTCGAGGCCAGTGTTAATACCGTAAAATCTGAGATGATAAAAAGAGTTGAAGAGGAAGCAAAGAGATTTGTTGAAGATCGGATCCTCGATGCCATTGTCCCAGAAAGCGTGAAAAAACGTTCGCAAGCCGGTTTTATGGGTTTCTTTCAAAATCAGCCTCAGCCTAGAATTTCACCTGAAGAGCACCGTAACGCCATGTCAAGACGAGATGAGATGCGCGAAAGATTGAGAAATGAGGAACTTGAAGATATGGAAATCGAGTTGGAGATCGAAGATAACGCACCGGTAATGCCGGTTATAGGTGGTATGAATATGGAAGATATGAACATCGATCTTCAAGACATGTTTGGAAATCTTTTACCAAAGAAAATGAAACGCAAACGTGTTAAAGTGAAGGACGCGAGACGTTTGCTTTTACCAATTGAATCTGAGAAATTGATAGATAAAGACAGCATGATTCAAGAAGCACTTGAGCGTGCTCAATACAGAGGTATAGTTTTCTTGGATGAATTCGACAAGATAGTCGCTGCTGGAACAAAGGGTGGGCCTGATGTGTCAAGAGAAGGCGTTCAAAGAGACCTCCTTCCAATAGTCGAAGGAACCAACGTGAACACGAAATACGGCATGGTTAAAACGGACTACGTGCTGTTCATAGCGGCGGGAGCATTTCACATATCGAAACCGTCCGATCTCATACCTGAGATACAAGGACGTTTCCCAATAAGGGTGGAATTAGAAGCTCTTACACAAAAAGATTTCGAACGAATACTTGTGGAACCAAAGAATTCCCTTATCAAGCAGTACAAAGCCTTGCTTGCGACAGAAGGAGTAGATGTGCAATTTGAAGAAGGGGGAATTTCGGAGATCGCCCGCATGGCGTTTGAAATGAACGAAAAACAAGAAAATATAGGTGCAAGGCGCCTCTACACCATCGTTGAGAGACTGATGGAAGATGTGTCTTTCAAGGCACCAGATGTTGAAAGTCCGGTGATCGTGAGCAAAGAATTTGTGAACAAGAAACTGAGCGAGATCATCGCAAATGAAGATCTTAGCTCTTATATCCTTTGAACATGAGGCAAGAAAAACTGTCAAATATAAAACAAAGAAAGGGAGTTTGTCATGTTTGAAATTGTTAAAGAAGAACAGAATGTAAAAACCGTTAAGATCTCGTTAGATCATGAAGCAATTGAGAGAACAAGGGATAAAGTTTATAACGAATTATCTCAAAGCGTGAAGGTAAAAGGGTTTCGCAAGGGGAAAGTTCCGAGAAACCTTCTAAATGTTGTAATTGGTATGGAAAAGATAAACAACATGATCAAAGAAGACGTCGCTGATATAGCGTTAGACGAATTGTACGAGAACGAAAAATTCAAAGAGCTTAGCGTTATGTTACCCCCTGCACTCGTTTCTGTAGAACTCGGTGAAACAGCTGATGTTGTCTTTGAAATTCATGTTTATCCGAATGTTGAAGTCGAGTCTTTAGAGGGAGAAGAAATAGAGATTCCCAAAATAAAGAATGAAGATCTCGAAGACGATGTGAAGAAAGAACTTGAACGTATGCGCGAAGAAAATGCCATCTTAAAACCAAAAGATGAAAACGAAATCATTGAAATCGGAGATCAAGTGGAGATTGAGTATCATATAACCGACAAAGATGAAGAGCCGAGACAATTTGAAGTTATAGTCAAAGAGCCCAGTGAAGGCAAGATATTTGCCGAACTTGTCGGGAAAAAGGTCGGTGATTCCATCGAATTCGTTGACGAAAAAGATGAGAATCAAACGAGTTATACCATGACTGTAAAAGAGGTTTACAAAAGGACTTTGGCGGATCTGAATGATGATTTTGCCAAAATGGTTGACAACGAAGCGGAAACTTTGGAAGCTCTGAAAGAAAAATTACGCCAGAAGATAAAGGGTTCATTTGACGATTTTGTGAAAAGCCTTGAGGTCAACAACATGCTTGACAAATTGGAGAAAAAGACCAAACTCAACGTCTCAAAGCATTCTATCGATTTATTTGTAAACCATGTGATCATGCGCCAAAAAGAAGAGAAAGAGTATGAGAAAGCTCTGAAGGATTTCAAAGGAGACGAAAAAGCTTACAAGGATACTTTGAAAACGGAGATCACGAATTATCTTAAGCTCAAAGGAGCCGTTGAGAAGATAGCAAAAGAGAAAGGCATAGAAGTTTCGGAAGATGAGGTATTCGATAAAGCCAAAGAATACTACCAATCCCTCAACATGAGCGATGAAAGGCTTAAAGTCACGCTTACAAAGGATAAAGAACTTCGTGATCGAATAGAGAATGAAATACTCCATAACAAAGTGGCTGAAGAGTTGTTGAAGAGTGCCAAAATAGTCGTGAAGGATCTTGAAGAGGAAAAAGCTCAACAATCCGAAGAAGGGAAAGAGGAGGAAAAATCGGATGAGTAACAAGGTTATTCAGAATCAGGGCGTTCCAATAGTCATTGAAACAACGGGTCGAAGTGAAAGAGCATATGATATATATTCCAGATTACTTAAGGATAGGATTATATTCTTGGAGGGAGCTATAGACAGTTACACTTCTGGTTTAGTAGTTGCGCAATTGTTGTTTCTTGAAGCCCAGGATCCGGACAAGGATATATACATATACATAAATTCTCCAGGTGGAGAGATAAATGCGGGAATGGCCATATACGATACCATGCAATTTGTGAAATGTGATGTGGTAACCACAGCGATTGGAATGGCAGCCTCTATGGCTGCAATCCTCTTGGCGGCTGGCACTGGTGGGAAACGCTACGCTTTGCCACATGCGTCGGTTATGATACACCAACCTCTTGGAGGCGCTGAAGGTCAAGCGGTTGATATAGAAATAAGGGCAAAAGAGATCATGCGTATGAAGCGCGAAATGAACTCCATTTTATCAAAACACACAGGTCAATCGTTGGAGAGGGTGGAGAAAGATACTGATAGGGATTTCTTCATGACAGCTCAGGAAGCACTTGAATACGGTCTAATAGACAAAGTTATTTCGTCTAAGAGAACTTTGCAAGATGGAGGTACAGAGAGTGAAAAATGAGAAATTCTGTTCTTTTTGTGGAAGACCGGCAAGTGAGGTCAACAAGCTCATAGCGGGACCGAATAACGTTTACATCTGTGATGAGTGCGTTGAGCTCTTCCATGACATTCTTCACGATCATCCGCAATCCAAGGTTGAGGGACAGAAATCCGTGAAGCGTTTACCAGGACCTGCCGAAATAAAGGCGGAACTTGATAGATACGTTATAGGTCAAGAAAAAGCGAAAAGAACGATAAGTGTGGCAGTTTACAACCATTACAAAAGAGTTTTCATGGGAAAGAAATTTGACGATGTTGAGATAGAAAAATCCAACATCATGCTTATAGGTCCTACAGGATCTGGAAAAACTTTGATGGCAAGAGTTTTGGCGAAAGTTCTGGATGTTCCGTTTGCCATAGCCGATGCGACACCATTAACAGAAGCTGGATACGTAGGAGAAGACGTTGAGAATGTGATTCTTAGACTTTTGCAGGTGGCAGATTTTGATGTTGAGCGTGCTCGGCATGGAATCGTGTACATCGATGAGATCGATAAAATCGCCAGAAAATCCCAAAATGTGTCTATCACCAGAGATGTGTCAGGAGAAGGGGTACAACAAGCTCTTCTTAAAATAGTCGAAGGAACGGTTGCCAACGTGCCACCGCAAGGTGGAAGAAAACATCCGTATCAAGAGTTTATAAAGATCGACACAACTGACATCCTTTTCATAGTAGGCGGAGCCTTTGATGGGTTGGAAGACCTCATAAGAGAAAGGGTGCAGCAGACCACAATGGGATTCAATGCCAAACTGAAATCCAAAAAGGACGAGAGTGTGAGCTCACTCCTTAAGCAAGTGATTCCCGATGATCTTGTTCACTACGGACTGATACCGGAGTTTGTGGGAAGATTCCCAATTCTTACAACTCTTGAAGAACTCGATGAGAAACAACTTGTTAAGATACTCACAGAACCGAAAAATGCTGTGGTAAAACAGTACAAAAAGCTTCTTGAACTTGATAAAGTAAATCTTGAGTTTGAAAACGATGCTTTACTGGAAATCGCCAAATTATCCAAAGAGCGCGGAACAGGTGCACGTGGGCTAAAAAGCGTGATGGATGAAGTCATGATGGATGTGATGTTCGAAGTTCCAAGCCTTCAAAATGTGAAGAGGGTGATCGTTACAGCAGAAACGGTGAAAAAAGGAAAGAAACCAATTGTTGAACTTAAAGAATCCGCATGAATTGGAGGTTTGAATGGCGCTGATCTTTGGTATTGAAAGCTCATGCGATGAGACTTCAGTTGCGATTGTAGAAAATGGTGAAAAGGTTTTAGCTGAGAAAACAGCTTCTCAAATAGAAACTCACGCGCTTTACGGTGGAGTAGTGCCTGAAATAGCTTCAAGACACCACTTGGAAAACATTTCTCGACTTACAAAAATGGTTATGGATGAATCAAAGGTGGATCCGAAATTGTTATCTGCAGTGGCTGTAACTTATGGACCTGGGTTGGTAGGGCCTTTGCTTGTAGGGATATCTTACGCCAAAGCGTTGGCTTATTCGTGGAAAGTTCCCCTAATAGCTGTAAACCACATGCTTGGCCATCTCAATGCCGTTTTTCTTTTTGATAAGTCTATATCACTTCCATGTGTCGTTCTTATGGTTTCCGGTGCTCATACTGAAATACTGTACATGGAATCGATGTCTTCTTACAAAATAATTGGAAAGTCCATAGATGATGCGGCAGGAGAATCTTTTGACAAAGTGGCGCGCATGCTGGGACTTCGTTATCCAGGGGGACCGGAAATTGAACGCGTTGCGAAGAACGGTACTCCAAAGTACAAATTTCCAAAACCTAAAACGAAAGAAAAATACGATTTCAGTTTCAGTGGTTTGAAAACTCATGTCAAATACTTTTTAAGAGACAACGAAAGTGTGAAAATCGAAGACGTTGCCGCTTCTTTTCAAGAAACGGTAGCGTCTATTTTGATAGAACGCACGTTGAAAGCCGTGAAAGAGTACAAAGTTTTGGATGTGATCGTTGCAGGAGGGGTTGCAGCGAATTCTGCGTTGAGAGAAAAAGCGAACAAGGCACATGAAAGAGAGGGAACGAAGTTTCACTTTCCTCCCCTTTCTTACTGTACGGATAATGCCGCCATGATAGCAGCCGCTGGATGGCAATATTACAAAGTCGGTGCTTTTGCCGATCTCTCACTCAACGCTGTGCCAAATTTGGAGGTAGGGCAATGAGGCTATCTTACGGCAGTGCAAGGTTTTTGGAATTGATAAAATCAGGTCCTAAATTGAAAATGAAAACGATTTACACCATGTTCGGCGAAAGATGCAATTTTGACTGTGCTTACTGTGCTCAAGCTAAAACAAGCTTTGCCCCGGAAAGCATGTTATCGAGGGTTATATGGCCTGAATTTGAAATGGGAGAGATCGTTAGCAGTGTAGAAAGATCCTGCGAAGTGAAACGCATATGCTTGCAAGTGGTTTCATCGAAGTTGGCGAAGCAGGAAGCCTTTGAATTTATTTCCAGTGTAAAAGATTTCAAAATACCAATTTCAGCAAGTGTGAGGATTACTTCTTTGAAGGAAGCTAACGAATGGTTTGAACGGGGAGTGGAGAGATTGGGTGTTGCGACTGATGTCGTGAACGAGGACAATTATCCAAGATACCGTGGAGGAGATTTTCAAAAGCATATGTTCTTGCTTGAAACACTCGCAAAAAAATTCCCGCATAAGATAACCACTCATGCCATCGTAGGTCTTGGCGAAAGTGAAAAAGAAATGATTGAATTCATTGATAGAATGCATAAGCTTGGAATAAGCGTTGGACTGTTCGCTTTTACTCCAATAAAAGGCACGAGATTGGAAAAACACCCCAAACCCAATCTCGATTCTTACAGAAGAATTCAAGTTGCACGCTACGTGTTAGAAAGGAATTTGGCCAATTTGGGGGATTTTGAATTCTCTGAAAAAGGAGAGGTAGTGAGTTACGGAATAGATGTGAAAGAAGTACCGGAAAGTGCCTTTCTAACGTCTGGCTGTCCCAATTGTACGAGACCTTATTACAATGAAGACCCAAACGAAGAGTCGTACAATTTCTTTGATGAAGTTAAGCGTACTAATTTTAGGGTTGGAAACAGAGAGGTATGATGATAGATGCGTTTTCTTGTCAAATTTCTTCCACTGGCAATTCTTCTAATGTGCGCTTCAGCCATTTTGGCAGTGCCACTGACTTTGATCACATCACCTCCTCAATCGCTAATATACGTTGATGATGTTTTAGTTGGACAAAGTGGCAATGATGGACTTTTGAAGATCAACGTTCAACCAGGAGCAAAAATAGAGATCAAGAATATAGGATACTTCCCAACAACTTTTGTGAATTCCGCTACCCATCCATCAACTGTTGCGATAACACTTAAACCTGTATCTTATCTTTCAATCAGTTCAATTCCGAATGATTCAAAAGCTTTAATAGATGGCGAAGAAGTACTTTTGCCTGCAACTGTTGTCGTTGCTGCCGGAAGGCATTCTTTAAAAATATTCAAAAAGGGATACGTTACACAAAAAGGCGTTGTCGTAACGAAAGCTTTTGGTGTTTTGAAAAGGGAATTCGTTTTGCAAAGAGCGGGGGAAATCCATGTTAAGACTCTTCCAAACCGTGCTTGGCTTGAGATAGACGGGAATTTTGTTGGAATGACGCCGATTTCAACAAACCTTTCGAGTGGGATTCATATGTTGACGATCGAAGCGACTGATTTTTCGAGATTGTCCACTTCTTTAAACATTCAAAAGGATTCTACGCCCCTCTCCCTGTATTTTAAATTGAAGAAACTCGCTCGAATAACGATTGACTCATCGCCTGTGGACGCAATTGTCACAATGGACTCAACAACATTTACCACACCAGCCACGCTTACAGTTGAGACGGGAACTTACACTTACATTGCAAGCCAAACGTACTCTTACCCTGCCAAAGGGGAGATAAAGATAACGGGTGATGGAAAATACGTGATAGATTTGAGACCAAAGATTGGATTAGTCGTTTTCACATCCAATCCTATGGGAGCTGCAGTGAATTTAAACGGTAAATTCATAGGCCAGACTCAAACGAGTTTGCAAATTCCATATGGAACGTATTCGGTTAAAATGGTCGGAGCTGGTGGAAGGGTGTGGTTTGGCAAATTCATTTTGAACCAAGAGATAAAAACCGTCTACGCCGACATGATCAACTCTGGGATGGTGCTTATGGACGCTAATCCAGCAAAGGGAACAATGGTTCACATAGGCCAAGTTTGGACGTCTGTACCAGCCACCCTAAATGCCGTTGTGGGAATTTACAAAGTTGAGGTGTTCAACCCGAATTATCCACGATTTTCTCGTTATATTCAGATAAAAAGTGGGCAGGTTTCAAAGTACTTTTTTTCACTCGAACCAATGGCTAAATTCTTTGTGGTAACGAAACCGTTGAATGCTGAAATTTTTTTGGATAAAAAACCGATTGGAAAATCTCCACTTTTCGATGTAAATGTAACCGCTGGCGATCATGTTCTTTCTATACGCTGGGATGATGGTAAGCTTGAAAAACATATCATGTTCGAAAAGGACAAAGTTTACACTCTTAATTTTACAGATCCAAACAATGTGAAAGTGACATTTTTGTCCTTTCCTGATCCTTTAAGAGTTGTTGTGGATGGTAGAGATAAGGGATACACTCCTTGTCACCTTTCCCTTTCAAGGGGAAAGCATCTTTACGAAGCTTACAATGTTACCGGAACTAAGATTTCAACTGGTGAATTCAATACAACTTATTTTTCTTCTAAAACCTACTTCTTTCTGAATGGGAGGTAAGGGATATGCGAAAAGGATTTATCGTCATATTTTTCATTTTTTTTGCATCAATAACGATTTATGGGGTAAGTGTAAATGACGTTGCACCGTCTTCAGATCTTTATCCATACGTAGCGGAAATGATTCAGAACAACATAATGAAACTCGATTCCAGTGGCAATTTCAACGGCACTCTAATCGTAACGCGTGCCGATCTGGCAAGGATTCTTTCACGTTTACTCAATTACGTTCAAGGAAGGGTGCAACCACTCGCGCAAGTGAGCCAATCCCAGCCTACAAGTGGTTCTGCAACGAGTGTAGCTATTTCAAATGATCTTTCGTTGAAAATTCAAAATCTTGAAGATGCAATGAAGAAGTACTCGAATTTTGAGGCGTACGTGACGAATACCTCAAGTTCTCTGAATGAAATAGTTGCGGAAATCGATCAGTTGAAAACACAAGTTAACGCTATGCAAAATTTGATCTCTTCTTTGAAAGCGGTAAAAGAAGTACCTCCATCCAGCTTGCTATCTCAGGCGATAGACGATGTGAAAACCTTGAACGTTAAAGTTAACACGTTTAACGCTCAGATATCTCAGCTCAAATCAACCGATGAAAGTATGAAAACAAAGATGGGAAATGTTTCCACTTCAATGAACGCAACGGTATCTCGAGTCAAGGCAGACATTATCAATTTGAAAACAAGGTTAGATTCGGTTGAAAGTGAAAGGCAAGTCGATTCTGAAAAAATATCGAGTGCGGTGAGCAAACTATCATCGGCAACTTCGAAAATGGAATCTCTTTCAAAGGAAAATGTTTCTCTCAAAAAGAAAGTGTCTTCTCTTGAATCGACAATTGGCTCCGTGTACTTTTTCCAAGCAATTGAAGCCGTGGCACTCATAGGGGCATTGGTTTTGGTGTTCATGAAATGAGGGTACTTTACAAATCCATCGCGGCGTACGATCCTGTCTCACAAAAGGACATAAGAGATTTTGTGGTTGAAGATGGGAAATTCTCCTCTTCTGCGGAAAAAATTGACGTGATCGAAAAGATAAATGGCTACGTCTATCCGGGTTTTATCGATGCCCATGCACATCTCATTGGGACCGGCATGAGCAGAATAACGCCATCTCTTGAAAATTTGAAAAGCGTGGATGAAATTATTCGGATCGCGAACGATACAAATGCCATTGTACTGCGTGGGTGGGATGATGAAACCATAGGCCGTTATCCAACCAAAACCGAACTAGATCGAGTGCCCCATCCTTTAATTGTGGTAAGGAAATGTGGGCACATCGGTGTGGCAAACGAGAAATTGTTAAAAATGGTCGGAATGAATTCCACTAACGGCATTTTGAAAGAAAATCTTCTCATGCGTGCCTTGGATTTGGTCCACCCAGATGAAAGAGAAATTCAGAAAGCTGTGGAGTATGGAGAAAAAGAATTTTTCAAATACGGCGTAACAACGGTCCATTCTGACGACATGTACTCCATTCCTCCAGATATGGTGAAAAAGGCCCTGTCAAAAGCGACTATAGATGTTTACGAACATCATCACATTCATTCAATTGAGGAAATGAATGAATTTCTTGAGTCTTCAGATTTAAATTCTATAAAGGTTCTTGTGGATGGCTCTTTGGGTGCGAAGACAGCTTATTTAAAAAGTCGTTATTCGGATGCACAAACATGTGGGATTCTGAATTTTTCGGTTGTTGAATTGAATGAAATGATAAAAATTGCCAACACGCATGGTGTCCAAGTTGTTGCCCACGTTATAGGAGATGGTGCGCTTCAGGCAGCTTTAGGAGCATTCAAAAACTCCAGTCCTTCACTTAGGCATCGTCTTGTGCATGTGCAAATAGCATGGCCTGATCAAATAGAAAAGATAAGGGATTTAGGACTTTGTGCTGATGTACAACCACAATTTTTTGTTTCAGACAGAGAGATGGCACTTAAAAGGTTGGGGAAGGAGAGGCTAAAATACGCTTATCCTTTTAAAAAAATGATCGATGAAGGAATTCGCATTGCCTTTTCCTCCGACTCCCCAGTAGAAGTCCCGAATCCGTTGAAAGGACTTGAAGCTGCCAGAGAAATGGGAATAGATTCCTTGACTGCTTTACGTGCTTACACAGTTGAAGGTGCTTACCAAGAATTCGCCGAAGATGAGAAGGGCGGGTTCGAAAATGGAATGAAAGCTGATTTTGTGGTTCTTTCAAAACCAATAGAAGATGGCTCGGCGAAAGTCATTGCAACGTACAAAAACGGCGAAAAAGTCTACGCCGTTTCATCTTGAAAGATCCCTATGTGACACGCTTACTTCTGCCTTATTTTTGAAAAGTTCTGCAAGCTTTTGGGCTATGTACACCGATCTGTGTTTACCTCCACTGCAGCCTATGGAAACGTAAAGAACGTCTTTGGCCTCTTTTGAGTAATTGTCTATCACGAAGTCAAGAACTTTTTTAATTCTTGAAATGTACTCTTTGACAATGTCAAATTGTTCGAAGTATTCAACCACTTCGGGATCTTTCCCCGTTTTATTCGTCAATTCCTTTATGTAATATGGATTCGGCAAAAAGCGTGCATCGAAGACAAAATCAGAGTTTACCGATATCCCATACTTGAAGCCAAATGATTCAAGATAAAGTTTCAAAGATCTGTTTGGCTTTCCTTCTGTTATTTCAACTATGCGCCGGCGCAATTCATGAGAATTCATCAGGGAAGTGTCTAATGCGTAATTCGCAATCTCTCGAATTTCTGAGAGCATTCCACGCTCTCTTTCAATGAGTTCTTTCATCGAAGTTTTTCCATCGGATAAAGGATGCCGTCTACGAGTTAAATTGTATCTGTTTATGAGAACATCATCTTTGGAGTCTAAGAAAACGATCTTGACTTTCACATTCATTCTTTCTAAATTCGATATCACTTTGCGAATACTGCCAAAAGACTTACCCGTTCTTACATCTACAACGGCCGCAAATCTTTTTTTCTCCACCGAAGGATGCTTCATGATCTTTATCATGCTGAACAGAATGTCAGGGGGAACGTTGTCCATACAAAAATACCCCATATCCTCTAAAACACCGAGGGCTGTGGATTTTCCCGCTCCAGACATTCCCGAAACGACGACTACTTCCATAGGTTTATTTTACCCCCGTTCCTTTTACGATATCCATATTACCACGTCCAAGTTTTTCTCCCGTTTTTTTGTCAAACAGAAGATATTTCGTGGCGTTGAATTCCAACGAACATTTTTGATCCATCGAAATACCCAGGCGACCGAATGATGAGACCGTCAAAAATTCATTTCCAATTCTTACGCGCACGACGCTCTCTTTTCCTGAAGAAAGAACGGAATGAATGGTTCCTGTTATTCCACCGGCAGAGCTTTTTTCTTTTAACTCGATGTCTTCTGGGCGTAATCCCAGGATCATCTCTTGTCCCTTTCTAATATTACCATTCAATTCATCGCTTTTGAACAGGAGAGTGATCTCACCATATCTAAGAGTGCATTGTTTTTCTTCAGCGTCTTCGCAGACAACTTTCAGTAAATTCATGGAGGGATTTCCGATAAAATCCGCTACGAAAGCGTTTGAAGGGTTATCGTAGATCTCCATGGGAAAAGCGAATTGTTGCAAAACGCCTCTCTTTATAAGGCAAACTTTTGTGGCAAGGGTCATGGCTTCAAGTTGATCGTGTGTAACGTACACAAAAGTTGATTTGATTTCAAGATGAAGACGTTTCAATTCTGAGCGCATTTCCATTCTTAACTTGGCATCGAGATTGGAAAGCGGTTCATCCATGAGTAAAACATCGGGCTTTGGTGCCAAAGTTCGTGCGATCGCGACACGTTGCTGCTGGCCGCCTGATAATTCAGACGGATATCTATCTAGAAGTTCCTTGATTTTAAGAAGCTGAGCAAGCTCAGACACTCTTGAATTTATCTCTTCTTTTTTCCATTTCAAATTTTCAAGTCCAAAAGCTATGTTTCGATAGGCGGTCATATGAGGCCATAGAGCATAATTTTGGAATAAGAATCCTACATTTCTCTTGTTAGGAGGAACGTTTATCTCCTTTTCGCTTGAAAAAACCACTTTCCCATCTATTGTAATCTCACCACTTGTTGGCGTTTCGAGCCCAGCGATCATCCTAAGAGTGGTGGTTTTACCACATCCTGAAGGCCCCAACAACACTATGAAATCTCTATTTTGTATTTCTAAGTTCAAATTTTTTACCACTTCAAGATCACCAAAACGTTTCGTGACGTTTTTAAGAATTATGTTGGGCATGTTCTATCCTCCTATTCCCTTGCCCACGCTTGCGCCTGTGACTTTATTCACCACGAGATTAGACACGAGAACAACAGCGACGATCAACAAGACGATAGCGTTGGCATATTGAGTCCACCCTTTTTGGTTGTATTTAAACAACATGGTGGTTAGAACCTGTGTGGAAGGAGTCACCAACAGTATATACAAAGAAAGTTCTCTCATACTCGAAATGAACGGTAGAAGAAATCCAGATAGAAAACTCGGCTTTTGTATTGGAATTATGATGCCAATCATCCGCTTCCACCACGGTATCCCAAATATTATCGCCGCTTCTTCTATTTCTTTTCCTATTTGGAGAAGAGAGGTTATTCCTGCACGTGATGCAAACGGTAGGTATTTTACCGAGCCTATTAACACGAGTATTAAGAATGTCCCGTAGAGAGGGGGAATGATACCCCGCCTGACGGCAAATAAAGACAAATACGTTGCACTGAAGGCCATTGAGGGAATTAAATAAGGAAAGAAAGCGAGTTTATCTAAGAGGCTGGACAAAGGCTTACCGCGCGTTTTAACCACAGCATATCCCACAAGGATTCCAACACTCCCAGCTATAAATGCCACCAAGAGCGACAATCTAAAGCTGTTCCAAAGTGCCATGTATATGTATTTGTTTCTCAAAATACCAGGCTCTCCATTTGCTATATCTGGACTTCCTTTTCCGACCCAAAATATGTTCGAAAAATTGCTTAAATGGTAGTTCCCTGGTTCAACAAGGAACGATTGGATTGCGAAAGCCACTAGAGGGACTATCGATACAAGGAGCAAAGCAACGAGAATGACGATGGATATGGAAAAACGGGCGTTTTTCAAATTTATCAGAGAGATGTTTGATGATTTTCCGGTTACCGTGGTAAAGGATTTTCTTTTTCCCAAGATCAGTTGATTGATGGTAAGTACCAACGTTCCGACACCTATCATAAACAGCCCTATGAGATAGCCATAACCCGGATTCACACCGTTGAGGGTTCGAAATAATTGCGTTGTGAGTACTTGATACCTTACCGGTGAACCAAGAAATGCTGGAACGGCGAAAGCACTCATTCCGCTGGAAAAAACAAGCAACAATGTCGATAACATGGCAGGCATCACTATAGGAATCGTTATCTTTCTGATAATTCTAAAGCGTGGGGTTTTTAAAATAACTGCGGCTTCTTCCAAATTAGCATCCATGTTTCTTAAAGTACCACCAATGAGAATGTAAGCAAAGGGGATGTAATGTAAACCCAAAACAACCACGATGGGGAAAAAACCGTAGGCAAACCAATTGGGAGTTGTCATTCCGGTCATAGCAGTGAAAAGACCTTGTGCGCCGCCTATTCGTTCGTTTTTGAAAAAATCCAACCAAGCCATTGCCAAAGTCCATGAAGGCATTATGTATGGAAAAACGATCAATGTTGAAATGGTCTTTTTGTATTTCAGATTGGTCCTTGTGACTAGCCAAGCTATCAATCCACCGATCGAAAGAGAGATGAAACAAGTGGCAATCGCTACAAGCAATGTATTCCATAAAGGTTTGTAGAAGATGTAAGAGCTAAATCTCCCCGCAAAAACCCCTTTCCAGTGATAAAGGGTAAAATCTCCGACATTTGCGCCCCTTATTCTCATGAGTTCAGAAGGATGAACTGTGAAAGTGTCAAAAACGATCGATACCAGTGGTAATAACACCAAGTAAGTCAGCACTACGAGTAAAACGATCATGATAACATTTTCAGGCTTGGAAAAATATATTCTTGTTCTGTTCCAAAATTTGTGCAAAGATCATCACCCACCATTCCTGCAGGAAAGAATCAAAGAGGGCCAAGTGGCCCTCTTTGAAGTTAATCAGTAAGCAAAACTGCCCCAGAAATCTTCAACATCTGCTCGGTGGCTGAAGATGTAATTTCCCTCTTCGCCAACGAGGATTTCTTTCCAAACTTTGAAAGTGTTGTCTCCCGGGAATGGCGGAATGTTTGGATTCGACGAGTAAACGCCAGGGGAATGATGCCATGGTTCAAAGCCTTCAGGGGTTAACAAAAAGTCTATGAAGA
>CAYYEU010000019.1:0-17047 GCA_964470975.1 uncultured Mesoaciditoga sp.
GCACACCTTCGCCTGTTTTTGCACTTACAAGCAACGTTTCTTCTGGTTTTATTCCCAGCGTATCGTAGAGTTCTCGTTGAGTTTCCTCTATGTTGGCATTTGGCATATCTATTTTGTTTATGGCAGTTACGATCTCAAGATCGTTTTCTATGGCAAGGTAAGCATTCGCAACGGTTTGTGCTTCAACACCTTGTGTGGCATCTACGAGTAAAATTGCCCCTTCGCATGCCGCCAAACTTCTTGAAACTTCGTAAGAAAAATCCACATGCCCAGGCGTGTCTATGATGTTGATTTCGTAGACTTTTCCATCGTCTGATTCGTACATGATCTTGACAGGTTGGGCCTTTATCGTAATACCTCTTTCTTGCTCTATATCCATCGTATCAAGATATTGAGCGTGCATTTTCCTTGCTTCTACGCTGTGAGTGAGCTCCAGTATCCTGTCCGCCAATGTAGATTTTCCATGATCTATATGTGCGATGATCGACATGTTCCTTACCAGTGATTTATCGTACATTTCAAGACCCCACATTCGTTTCTGAGAATTCTGAAAATTCCACCGGTATCACAGTTGAAGTACCGTTTATCATGGTTATGCCGTAAAGAGTATCCGATTTTTCCATGACTATTTTGTTGTGAGTCATGACCAAAAAATTCGAATCCTTCGAGTATTCACTTAACAGGTTAACAAACCTTTGAGTGCTGAAATCATCCAGAGCGGCATCGACTTCGTCAAGTATGTAAAAAGCACTTGGGTTTATCATCAAAAGGGAGAATATCAAAGCAAGTCCAACAAGAGAGCGCTCACCTCCTGAAAGCATGTACAGCTTCTGCGCGCGCTTCCCCGGTAATTTCACGTTTATTTCAACCGGTGAATTCAACACGTCTTCGTTCGTAAACAAAAGGTGGCCATTCCCTTCCGAAAAAAGGATCGAAACCATCTTGGTGAAATTCTCATTTATCGCTTCAAGAGTTTTTGTAAGAAGATTTCTCGCTTCCTCGTCAGTACGTTTGATCACATCTTCCAAAGAGGATTGTGATTTCTCCAAATCATTTTTTTGCTCGATTAACTTTTGGTGCCTCTTTTCAACTTCTTCATATTCGTCAATGGCAGAGAGATCAACCGCACCTAAGAATTTCAATTTTCTTTCATAATTTTCAATCTCTTCGGAGATCACTTTCAACTCTTCTTCATTCAAAATTTCATTTTCTTCCTTCTCTCCTCCCGCCTTTAGCAATTCGTTCAGAGAATTCTCGATCGTCGATTCAAGCGAAACTTTTTCTATTTCCAAAGAGTGTAATTTTTCTCTGAGGTTTTCTATTTTTTCTCTCCGAAAGTTCGTTTCCCTTTCAAGATCCTCCAATTTTTTAAGCGTTTCGGTCCGACTGCCTTTTGAATTCTTAGATCGGCTGAAAAGTTCTTCCATGTCATGCCTGACAGAACCGAGATCACGCTCAACTACTTCAAGATGTTCTTGAGATTGTTTGATGTCTTTAGAAATCTCTTCCAATTTCAAGTCTATCTGAGAAATCTCAACTTCTATATCATCCGTACGTTTCGATAATCTGCTGGCTTCCTTGTGGTATCCGCTACTTCTTTCGCGAATGGAATTGATGTTCATTTTCAGATCTATCATCTTTTCTTGAAGTTCTTCTATCACTTGACGCCTTTTTAAACTTTCCATTGAATCTCCTTTGAGTTCATTCTCAAACTGCAAAGTTTTGGCGTCTATTTCTTCCATTTTCGAATTTGCTTCTTCGATCGTTTTTCCATCTTTTTCCGTTCTTCTCAAGTAGCCTTTTTTGAGATTTTCAAGATCGTTCACCTCTTTTTGCAAAGAGGCAAGTTGGGAAAGCAGAGATTTTTTGCTGTTTTTAGAGTTGTTAAGTGCAAGGTTTTCTTTCAAAAGAGTCCGTTCAACGTCATTCTTCTCTTTGAAAGCTATCTCTTGGCTTACTTTCATGTTTGCGATCCTGGAGTCGAGTTCTTTCAACTCACTAACAATTTTAACGATCTCATTTTCCATATCCTTGAGAAGGCGCCTGTTTGAAACGAAATCGGTGCGTTCGACACTTCCGCCAGTTATCGTTCCTGACGAAGATACAAGCTGTCCATCCAAACTGGCTATTCTTGATCGGACTCCTTTGTTGTTTTTCAATTCTATCGCATCTGACAATGTCCTTACTATCAGATCCCTTGAAAACAGGAAATTGACAAGCCCTTCATATCCCTTTGCAACTTTGACAAGTCGAAAAGCATATCCAATCATGCCACGTGTCGATATTATAGACGTTTGAATGTTAGGCTCCCTTAAATCCACCATGTCCATAGGAATAAAAGTTGCGCGTCCGCTTTTGGTGCGTTTCAACATCTCAACGCAGTTCTTTGCGGATTCAGCATCTCTTACCACGATATTCTGAGCGCGCCCGCCAAGCAAAACAGATACGGCCACTTCCACATCTTTAGGGGCATCTATCAGATTGGCTACCACATCTACCACGCCGTTCATCTTAGCATTCATAACGGCTTTGACCGCCCGGGAATAGCCTGAATACTCCTCGATGTTCTTTTTCAAGATATCGTGTTTTGAGTTCAATTCCATTCTTCTGGAATTCAAAACTTCTCTTTTTTTTCTAAACGATGAAATCGCGTCCTCTATTTCTTTTCGCTTTGAGTCCAATTCCACAAGTTTCTTGCTATACTCTTCAAGGGCACTTTCTTCACGGGATTCTTTAGAAGTGATATCATCAAACTCTTTTTGAAGCTTTTCGGCCTTCGCTTTTTTATCCTTTATTTGGGATTCGAGAATTTCAAGGCGTTGTTGAAGATCTTTTATATTCTCAATCGCCTTGGATTTTGATACTTCCAATGAGTTACGCTCTTTGGTCAATCGTGAGATTTCAGTTTCTATTTGCGAGCGTCTTCTCTCACTACGAGATATTTCGTCTGTTTTATCCGTGTAATTTTTTTCAAGTTCTTCGAGTTGTGAAGAAAGTTTTTTGTCTTCATCGTCAAGACTGAGCGCCAACCTTCGAAGTTCTTCAAGCCTTTCAAAATTTCTATTTAATTCTTCTCGCATGGAGTCTTTCTTGGTTCCCAATTCCACGTAAACAGTTCTGTCGCTTGAAAGTTTTGAGGAGTACATTTCTTTTAAATTAGACAAGGTTTTTTCGCGTTCCCTGTATCTTTCCAACTCACTCTCGAATCTTCTTATTTCTTCTTCAACACCAGATGAAAGTTCCTTCAGCTCAGAAGTCTGAATTTCCAAATCGAAAAGTTCTTTCTGCAACTTCTCCATTTCAGAAGACATGGTAGACATCTTCTCTTCAATCCCTTTCATCTTTCCAGAATTCAAAGAGTAAAAGTGGCCGAAATAACGTCTTTTTCTTGTGTTAAGTTCACTCTCGTACTCTTTGTATTTTTGAGCACGCTTGGATTTGAGATTCAAAGATCTTAAAGTTCTTTCGACTTCAGATGTTATGTTCCTTAGCATGTCAAGATTATCTTGCACTTCTGAAAGTTTTGAAAGAGTTTCAATTTTTTTCGCTTTGTATATGGCAACTCCCGCTGCTTCTTCTACAAGCAATTTTATCTGTTCGGGAGACGAGTTGACTAAATTGGATATCTCTCCTTGACCAACGATAGAGTAAAGATCACGACCTGTTCCGGTTCCCATGAACATTTGAGCAATATCCTTCAATCTTGTTTGAGAGTCGTTGAGTAGATAAACGTTCTTTCCTCCAGAGGTGTACGTTCTTTCAACGGATATCATTTTGCCTTTATCGCTGAAAATAGCTTTTACCCACGCGCGATCGGCACGTCTTAAATTCTGAGAACCTGCGTAAAGCACATCTGATGATGAGGACATTCTCAACTTGGTGTTGGCCCTTTCTCCAAAAAGCCATCTAACCGCATCGACGATGTTTGATTTTCCTGAACCATTTGGACCTACAATGCAAGTTATTCCTTTGGGAATATCGAAACTCGCCCGTGTTCCAAAAGATTTAAACCCTTCAAGTTCCAAATTCACGAGTCGCATTTGGCCATCTCCCTGAGTGACAAAACGTATTCATGAAGCCAATCATCGAAAAACATCTTACCCTTTTTACCTTTAATTCCGATTCGAGAATCATTTGTGAAATTCAAGCCAAGATCCTTGTTTCTCCCAACAATCTGAGATCTTAAACGTGCCGGACCATAAACCTCATTTGCCGATGTTGAAATGAGAAACTTCCTGTAAAGCCTGGATCTCGCCAATTCCCCAAAAGAAGGATGGTATGGACCAGCAACCACATTTGGTAATGTTTGCGCATCTTGATACATTCCGATCCTCTCAATGATTATTTTACCATCCCAAAAAATCCCGATCATATCCGACGTCCAATCCAAAGCTTCGTCAAGTGACTGAGGTTTGTAAAGCCCTCTAACGTACAAATTGGCCAACTCAGTGTCTTTTAAGATCAAAGTTGGATGTATTCTCACACCATCAACGTTTAATTCGTTAATTTCAAAAGCTGAAAAAATGGATTTTTCTTTCGTATCTTGAGGGAGTCCTGTCATCAAATGAATTGAGACTTTGATTCCCACATTCTTCAATTTGCTCACGGCAAGGCGAACGTCTTCCACTTTGTGATCGCGTTTGGCGGCATCCAAAACATCTTGACACATCGATTGAGCACCGAGTTCAACCGTTTTTACATCGCACTTCTTCAAGAACTCCATATCCTTTATCTCATCAGGTCTTGTTGAAATCCTTATTCCATTCATTCCCAATCTCTTCTCACATTCGTAAGCTTCCTGAAGTATTTCTTTCCATCCTTCGATCGCGGTGAAAGTTCCTCCATAAAGGGCGAGTTCTGAGTTTTCATCCCCGTGATAAAAATCGTAAGCTTGCCGGATTTCACCAGATATGGATTTTGGAAATGTTCTCATCGTTGCCATCCATTCGTTGCAAAAGATACACCTGTGTTTACACCCTGCATTGGGAAAGAAAATGGGAACTATTTTCAAAGTTTACTCATCCTTCTTAAAGCCACTTTTGCCGCCATTTGTTCAGCCGACTTTTTAGAACGCCCTTTCCCTTCCCCATAAGATTCGCCGTTTACCTTAACTTCAAATGTATACGTTTTTTTATGGGCCGGTCCCGTCTCTTTTATCAAAGTGTATTCCGGTAAAGTTCCAAAATGCTCTTGAGTGTACTCTTGAAGCGTTGTTTTGTAATCGAAGAAAATTCTTTTCTCCGCAACTGCTTTTATCTTTTTTGTCAACAGCTTTGAGATTATCGAATACGCTACGTCGAATCCATAATTGAGAAAAACGGCTGCCATCGTTGACTCAAAAATATCTGCAAAGATCGATTCCATATCATCGGTTGATGATTTCAGGCTCTTCCCGATCATGACAAGCGTAGAAAGCCCTATCTCCTTGCTAACCTCGGAAAGCACCGGCTCACTTCCAACCACGGCTTTTATTTTTGCCATATCCCCTTCCGGCATGTTCTTGAAATGTTTAAATGTTTGATGTGCTATGACGAATCCCACAATGGAGTCTCCAAGGAATTCCAAACGCTCGTAAGATGGGACCCCTCTTTCGTTAGCGTAAGAGCTGTGGGTAAGTGCGCGCTCAAAATAACAAGGGAAGGGAGGTTTATCTTCTATTCCAAGAATGTCGAGTGCCTCTTCTACCAACTCAGGCATTAACCTTGTCCCCTTTGAAAAAATTCACCGCTCTTTCAACTTCGTTTGTTATAACGGCGTAAGCGTTGTGAGATTTAGCGAAGTTAAAATCCGTGACGGTGTTCGTTCCCCAAAACATTATTTTAATTTCATGTTCGTCCGCAAAACTCATGAATTCATCAAATCCTTCAAAGCCACCTGCCTCGACTGGAATGTTGTAAGAAAAAGCGCCGATTTCGAGGCTAAGGGCCATGGACTCTTTTAAAGACTTGAGATGTTCTTCTCCAAAAAGCATGCCTAATTTTATGTTCTTATCAAGCTCTCTTACACGAACAAGAGTTGAATGGTTAAAAGAGGAAATAAGAACCCTTTCAGGTGCATCGTTACTCACGAGTTTCATAACTTTTTCCTCAAGATGTGGATAACTCATGATATTCGTTTTCAGTTCTATATTCACAAACGCCGACTTAGGTACTTCTTGAAACACTTCTTCAAGGGTTGGCATCTTTTGTCCCAAAGAGTTAAGCCTTCTCATTTCTCTCAACGTTTTGTCTTTGATCCACGCATGTTTTCCATAAGTTCTGTACAAATTTTCGTCGTGACATATCACCATTTCCCCATCTTCGCTCAGGTGAACATCAAGTTCGATTCCGTCAGCTTCGTACTCCAAAGCTTTTTTAAAAGAGAGAAGCGTGTTCTCGGGGTATGAACCAGAATACCCTCTATGACCCAATATCAGCATTTTACACCTCCAAGATATCCCCTTTGTAGGCTTTTTCCACAAAAGCCTTGTACGTCCAAGGGCAATTTTCTTTGAAAAACCTTGCCACTGCAATTGCATAGCGTTGGATTTCATATTGCGCGTGTTTATCGGCACGCAGGTTTAAGAAGTTCATGAGACTTCGAGCGTTAACCGTCCAATACCATTGAGTGTACAAACTCATAGGTAACACCGCACGTGCAACTTCCCTTCTTACGCCTGATTTAAGAAGATGTTTGTAAGTCTCAAAAGCGTTGTGCATGGCATCTTCCATGATCTTCACACTGTCCCCCGCACGTGTTTTGTCGGGCACGTAGAATTCTTCATCGAACTCGGTAAACCTGCCAGATCGTTCACTGAACGATCCAATTCTGTGTCTAAACCATTGCCGTGCCACAAATATAGGGGCTTTCACGTAGAATGTGAACACTATATGTTCAAAAGGTGATTCGTGTCCATTTACCATGAGAAGGTTTATCAGTCTTTCATTTCCTTCAGGATCTGATGTGGACATGTAAGACACTCTCGCCGCTCTTATGGCTGCTTCATCTCCACCAAAAACGTCCGTCAGTTCTACAAAACCTTTGTCGAGTACGTCAATTTTGCTCACTTTCTTTCCTCCATTGATTTAACTTGTTATGCAAAGTGCTAAGGCTTATACCCAGCGTTTTGGCTGTTTGCGTCTTGTTTTCATTATAGCTTTTTAAAGTGGATTCTATCAACATTCTTTCGGCTTCGTTCAAAGTAGTTCCAATCGTTATCCTAACGTATTCATCGTTTCTCCCTAAAACCTTTGGTGGAAGATCGTCAACCCCTATCTCAACACCTTTCGAAAACACTATTGCCGATCTAACCACGTTTTGAAGCTCTCTAACGTTACCAGGAAATGTGTATTCCTTCAGAACACCAATTGCCTCCTTGCTAAAGGGCTTGAAATTGGTTCCCATTTGTTTGGAAAGCACGCGAGAAAAATGCTCGACAAGAATCGGGATATCGTCTTTTCTTTCCCTCAAAGGTGGTATCTCTATTTTAACCACGTTTATTCTGTAGTACAGATCCTCTCTGAAATTCCCGCTCTTGACTTCTGATTCCAAATCTTTGTTGGTGGCAGAAACTATCCGAACACTTACACTCTTAGTATTCAATCCTCCCAGTCTTTCAACTTCAGAAGTTTCAAGCACTCTCAGGAGTTTGACTTGTACAGATTTTGGAAGTTCCCCTATTTCATCAAGAAAAAGTATTCCGTTGTCTGCAAGTTCAACTTTTCCGGCTTTCGATTTCATAGCACCGGTGAATGCACCCTTTTCGTATCCAAAGAGTTCTGATTCAAACAGATCTGACGGAATAGCACCACAGTTCACCGCCACAAAAGGACCATTCGAACGATCGCTAAGGTTCCATATTGAACGTGCGACTAACTCTTTTCCGGTTCCGGATTCCCCTTGGATGAGTACCGTTACATTTTTGGAAGCGATTGTCGCTATCATATCACGCAGTTTTCTCATTTCATTGCTTTCGCCGACCAAATTCGTTGGCAACTTCAAAGAAAGATTTTCGAATTTCAAAGCTCGACTCTCCAAAGCGCGTTCGACTTCAGTTGTAAGACTTGCAAGCTCAAAAGGCTTTGGAATGAAATTGAAAGCTCCCAACTGCACAGCCTTAACGGCCGTGTTTATATCCCCATGGGCACTTATGACTATGACCTCAGATTTTTCAACCAGCTTTCCAATGATTTCCATTCCGTTACCATCTGGGAGCATCATATCCAAAATCACAAGATCGTAGCACGCCTTCTTCATGACATTTTCGGTTTCCTTAAGAGTCTTTGCGCCTTTAACGTCATAGCCCTCCATTTCAAGCGCTTTACGCATCAATCTGTTTAGGCTTTCATCGTCTTCTACAACCAAGATGTCAGCCATTTCCATCACCAAAAATTGGAATGCGTATTTTCACAACGGTTCCCACTTTTTGTTTACTTTTTACCTCGATCTTTCCACCATGAGACGTGATCACCCTTTTGACTATGCTCATTCCCAAACCCGTTCCTCCATTTTTCAAGGTAAAAAAAGGCTCAAAAATGTAGTCAACGTCATCTGGAGATATTCCAATTCCATTGTCCGAAAACGTTATTCTCACACTTTTGGAATCTCTTTCAACGTTTACTATGATCTTACCGTTGTTCTCTTCACAGGCATCCATCCCATTTACAAGAACATTCAAAAAAGCGGAATTAAGGGCGTTGGCATCTCCAAGTATTGGTACACTTCGTTGAGGACATTGAAAGTCTATTTTTACATTTTTGTCTTTAGCACGTATTCTTGCCAATTTGATGGATTCCATTACGACATCTACGATATTTATAGGCTTAAGATCGTAATGTGGATTAGAAAATTCAAGAAAACCTTTTGATCTTTCCTCAAGACGTCTAACCTCTTTGTCCAACACATCAAGAGTTTCAGACAATTCCGGATCGTTTGTCGAAATCTGGCGTTTCAAAAGTTGAACAGACAATTTGAGAGATGCTATTGGAGTCTTTATCTCGTGAGCAACGGAAGCTGTCATCTTTCCAAGTAATGCCAAGTTTTCCGCACGGCTTAAGGCATTTTCAAGGTTGGATATCTCGGTAACGTCTTCAAAAATGTAAAGGGCGGCAAATTTATTTCTCAAGTCCATCGTTATCTCACGAATTACGAGACGCTTCTCCACTCTTTTCACCGAAACTATCTTCTTGGCTTTATCAAAAATAATTCCATAGAATCTGAAAAAATCGTTGATCTTTTTGCTTTTCCATTCTGAACGATGAGTTGAAAATATCTTTTCAGCACCGTTGTTCATCATCAAAATTTCTCCATCGTCCTTCGTCATGACTATACCTTCTTCAAGAGATTCAACTATACTCCTGTACTCGTTGTACGTTTCTAAGAGCCCTCCACGTTCTCTGCTGAGCGTTTCGGCAAGTCTGTCCACTTCTTTCAGTATCTCATCCAATTCACCTTTCAATCCGACCCTCTTAGCAGGTTTTAAAGTAAGTGAAGTGTGTCTCACACGATTCATAAGTGTTATCAAGGGCTTGTCTATGAATTGAAAGACAAAGAAATTGCCAGCAACGTAGATCACAAAATCGATCACCAACATCGTTATGCTGTAAGGTATAATTTGAGGAGAAAAGAACAGATACACGATCAGCTCCAGTGGAACGACAATTGAAAACAAAAAAACAAACGATTCTTTTCCAAAACGCGTATGACTTTCAGCTTTGGAAAAGGGCCACAGTCTCACCTTTTACATCACCATGCCTCCATCAACATTCACGACCTGACCGGTTACGTAAGAAGCAGCCGGTGAAACTAAAAAGCTTACCACTTCAGCTATCTCTTCAGGTTTGCCATATCTTCCCATAGGGATTAAGCTTAAATATTGTTTTTTATGATTTTCATCTAACTTCGCCGTCATGTCTGTTTCTACAAAACCAGGGGCAACGGCATTAACGCGAAGATGCTTCTTGGCATATTCCTTTGCCACACTCTTGGTAAAGGCGATTATTCCACCCTTGGATGCCGCGTAATTGGACTGACCAATTGAACCAACAAGTCCAACAACCGACGCGACGTTCACAATTGCGCCACCATTTCTTATCATTTCACGAATCACGGCTCTCGTCATTCTAAAAGTCCCTGTAAGGTTAACTTCCAAGACTTTTTCCCACTCCTCATCTCTCATGCGAAGTAACAAATCATCAGATGTTACTCCTGCGTTGTTCACCAATATTTTTATATTCCCAAGGTTCTTCGCGAACTTGATCGTTTCTTCAACATCGCTTTGCGAGCTCACATCTGCTCTTATCACATGAGCTTTCATTTCACCAAGATCGCCCGGAGAATGCACGTATGTCGTGACTACCGTATAGCCATCTTCGATAAGCTTTCTCACCACGGCAAACCCTATTCCCCTGCTTCCACCAGTTACAATTGCAACATCGCTCATGCCGGAACCTCCAATCTTAAATTTTCCCTTGAGCGAACCTTTAACACTTCTTGTGCCCTTGACGATTTCGAAAGAATCTCGATATAACCACCGATTCCTTTATGTAAAATGAGTTCGTTATTCTCTCCATCTCGCTCATCATCCGTTACGAGCACACTTTTTTTGTTGATCTTGACTTCATCGCCAACTTCCACTCCTGCTTTGGCAAGAAAGTCAAAAGGGATATTCGTTTCAACACTTCCAAATTCATTTATGAAAGCAACCTCACCTTCTACAGCATCTTTCAACATTTTAGGGGGCTTGTGCTTCAAACTGTAATAAGTCATGTACAGATCTCCCACTTGATCGAATTCCATATCGAGTGAGAGTTTTGCAGCGATCGGGGTTAAGACCTTCAAGGTCGATTCCATGATGGACATTGGAAATCCATTCGAGGTTTCAACCCGTCTTATTTGGTGGATGCCAAAGCGCTCGATCGTAGCGGTGAGTGCACCGTTGTCAAAGCCAAGAAATATCTTCTCATCTTTGGTCAACAAGGCAATGGGTATTCGTGCACCATCGTTTAAACCATCGATCACGGTGAGAAAGATGGTGCCTTTCGGCATGTAAGACGCAAAGCGTTCGATCACATATGAAGCCGTGTAAACGTCTCCATAACCAATGGGGTTAGAAATTTCTACCACATTTTGATGTGGTGCCAAAGTCATCAAGTTGGCTTTCACAATTTTTGTGAAAATGTCGTTATTTTGATCGCTGATAAGCACTATCATGTTCAAACCCCTTTCTTCGCCACATTGGCGGCGATAAGGATCGGATCCCACACTGGCGCAAAAGGAGGTGCGTAAGATAGATCCAAAGTGGACAACTCTTCGATATCCATTTCTGCAGTTATGGCAGTTGCCAAAACATCAATACGCTTTGAAATCTCCGAGCCTGCCATTTGTGCTCCCAGGATTTTCCCACTACCTTTCTCGTAAACCAACATTATGTGAACATCCTTGCTGCCAGGATAATAATGCGCTTTGGATTTTGATTTTATGATCGACATTCCCGTTTCGAATTGTTTTGAAGCTTCCCTGTACGTTAAACCTGTTCGAGCGTATTCAAGACCGAATATTTTTGTAACTGCAGTTCCAAGCACTCCCTTAAACTCTTCTTTCCTTCCGGCAGCATTTCTTCCGGCTATTCTTCCCTGCTTGTTCGCGGTTGTCCCCAAAGGAATGTACACTTCCTCACCGGTTAATCTATGAGAGGCAGTGGCACAATCACCACAAGAATACACATCGTTGAAATTGGTCATCATGTTGGAATTCACGGAGACGGCATTTCCCGATCCAAGCCGAATGCCACATTCTTTAGCCAATTCCACCTGGGGAGTTACCCCAACCGTTACCACTAACATATCCGTTTCGAGTACGCCATTCGTCGTTCCCAGTCTGATCATCGAATCTTCTTCGGATTCGACGAATTTCAATTGAGTGGATGTCATAACCTTAACGTGATTTCTTACAAGTTCTTCTTCTATGAATTCACTCATCTGTGGATCGGCGGTTGGCATAACGTGTTCCATCATCTCGATGATCGTGACATTCACACCGTGTGCGCTGATAGCCTCGGCCATTTCTAAACCTATATATCCTCCACCGAGGATAACAGCGTTCTTTGGAGAGTTGTCATCTAAAAACTTTTTAAGCTTAATGGCATCTTGAAGTGTTCTAACCTTGAAGATCCTTTCGCCGATTTTCAAACCGTCTATCGGTGGAATAGAAGAAATTGCACCTGTCGAAACTACAAGTTTGTTGAAGTACACTTTTGTGCTCTCATCGTAATTGTAATTTCTAACCGTTAAAAACTTGTTGGTTGGATCTATCGATGTAACCTCGTGAGAAATCCTTACATCCACCCCTTTGCTTTCAGTAAACGCTTCGGGAGTGAATATGATGATATCCTTGTAATTCTTTGTGAGACCTTCTACATAATATGGAATTCCACATCCACCGTAAGATATGAATTTATCTTTCTCGAACAAGACAACTTTGAGATCTTTGTTCTCTCTAACCGCGGCAGCAGCCGCGCTCGTTCCTGCAGCCACCCCTCCTATAACTGCAATGTCTACCTTTTCCTCTTTCATGATCGATCACCTCACGAAGATTATATCATCGTAATACAATCTACTTCTGAATTCTTATAAGATCGCCAACTTTAACTTTCCCGCCTTTTAAAACGGTTGCAAATATGCCTTCGGTTGGCATGATGCATTTCCCAACGGTTTGGAATATCGCACAATCCGTATGACATTTTTTACCGTGTTGCGTCACTTTAAGTACAACATCATTTCCTATCTCTATCACACTTCCTATGGGCAATGAAGTGAGGAGTTCTATCCCTTGAGTTGTCACATTCTCCGAAAATTCCCCGGGACGTACGTTGAAGTTGCTGGTTGCGTTGAATTTTTCAATGCTCTCTGCGGATAACAAGCTGATCTGTCTGTGCCAATCGCCAGCATGGGCATCATTTTCTATGCCGTAATTTTCAATGAAGTTAGCACTTTCGACGTTGTACTTCACAGTTCCCCTTTTTTCTGAAATAGAGAGCGCAAAAACGCTTCCATCACTTTGCTTTGTATTCACCACTTTTACCTCCTGATTTGTACAAAAGCCTGACGTCTTCAATTCTCATGCTCCTATCAATCGATTTGCACATATCGTACACGTTTAAACACGTTATGGTTACCGCAGTTAATGCCTCCATTTCAACACCTGTCTTCCATGTGGCAACGGTTGAAGCTTCAACTCTTAACCTATCATTTCCATCAGGAGTTATTTCAATTTGAACGTTACTCAGCGGTATTGGATGACACATTGGTATAAGTGTGGGAGTGTATTTTGCGCCCATTATTCCCGCAGTTTGAGAAACACAAAACACGTCTCCCTTTCTGATTTTCTTTGACAAGATCGTACTGAGAGTCTCCGCCCTCATCCTAACGTATCCTTCTGCCACGGCAACACGTTTTGTCAATGGTTTTGAATCGACATCTATCATGCTTCAACCTCCTATGGAATTCATTTTCTTCCCAAGAGCTTTGAATACTCCATGACTAAAGGGTTTTAACTTCACAAAGTTCGCTATCTTGTCTTCGATCTCCTCATCACTCGAACCATTTCTAAGCAACTCTTTCACGTTCAATTCACCGCCAAGTATCAAACAAAGCCTCAACATTCCATCTGGCGTGATTCTGAGGCGATTGCATTTATCGCAAAAATGAGGCTGACTGTATGATATGAATCCAACTACAGCCTCATCACCAGTTTTGTAGTATTTCGCAGGTCCGTCTCCAAGTTTTTCATCTATCTCGAACAGGCCACGCGACCTCGATATTTTTTCTTTCAAATCTTTGAAAGAAACAGGTCTTTCCTCATTCTCTCCAATTAGCATGTACTCTATGAATCTTATGGGAACTGATATGGACTTGGCAAAATCGATCAAGTCGTTGATTTCAAATGCGTTTTCCCTTACCACCACGGTGTTGATTTTCGTTGGGATTCCCATTTCCTTAGACGCAATTATCGAATTCATCACTTTTTTCAAAACGGGTCTTGACATGCCACTTATCTTTTCGAATGTATCAGGATGCACACTGTCCAAACTTACGTTTATGGAATCCAAAGATCTTTTAAAATTGGGAAGAAACTCCTTCAGTACAAAACCATTTGTGGTAAGGGCTGTTTTAAATCCAACTTCATGCAATTTAGATACAAGTTCGTTTACTCCTTGTCTTACAAGCGGTTCTCCTCCGGTGATTCTAACTTTTCTCGTTCCCATGTTCTTGAATAGCATCGTCAGTCTTTCAATTTCTTCATAGGTCAAAAGTTCTTCTCTCGGCAGAAATTTCATTTCCTTGGAACGACAATAGGAACAAGAAAATTGGCATCTGTCCGTGACGGAAAGTCTTAGGTAATACAAAGTTCTCCCATACGAATCTGTGAGTTTTTTGTTAAGAACGATCAACACCCCTTTTCTGTAGAAATGTAAAAAACAATCGTTTTCCAACGTTCCATCCGTATTTTAACACATATGATAATGAAGAATTGGAAATGAGCAATTCGCACGGTGGCATAAAAATAATCTCCGCTTGTGCGGAGAAATAACATATTTTCGTAGAGAACAATTCGCGTTGACATTCGTACGGACAATTCACGAATTGCCCGTACTGACACAAAGTGATATCAAGTGTATTCAGACACCTGGTATTCTGACCTTTTTTTCCACGAATGAAAATGCCCATGTGATGATCAATATAACCACAAGGTACACAAGGGCAACTCCAAGAAAGACATCCATGAATTCGAAGTTTCTACTCGCCACCAACTCCCCTTGAGCCATAAGTTCAGGAACACCCACAAGATATGCAAGGGAGGTGTATTTAACGAGGTAAACGAACTCGTTTGTCCATGATGGTAATACTTTTCTGAGAGCTTGTGGCATGATTACCAAACGAATGGCCTGCCATTTTGTCATTCCCATCGAAACGGCGGCCTTCATTTGGCCTTTCTCCACTGATTGCATAGCCCCTCTTATGTATTCGGCCTGGTAAGCACCACTGTTCAACGAGAAACTTATCACCGATGCGATTAAAGGAGAAAGGTGGATCCCGATCTGTGGAAGTGAAAAATAAAGGATGAAGAGCTGTACCAACAGGGGAGTCCCGCGAATGATTTCGATATAAGCTGTAGAAAGGCCGTAAGCGAGTTTCCCACCGTAGACTCTTTCTATCGCGATAAGCATGCCAATTCCAAAACCAATGACTATGGAAATGACGGCAAGTTCTAAAGTGAATTCCAGACCTTTCAAGAGGAAAGGCAAAGCTTGAATGAAGATGAAAATAAAATGGCTCATGATTCCCTCCGAAATTTTGAAAGGAATTGTCGTGTGCGCTCCTTTTCAGGGTGCGACAGTATTTTTTCTGGGGTTCCTTCTTCAACGATATATCCATTTTCCATGAAGATTATCCTATCGGCGATGTCTCTGGCAAATGACATCTCATGAGTTACTATCAACATTGTCATGCCGTCCTTAGCCAGTTTTCTCATCACTTCTAACACTTCTCCCACCAATTCGGGATCGAGTGCTGATGTGGGTTCATCGAAGAGTATAAGATCAGGTTCCATCGCAAGTGCCCGTGCAATTCCAACTCTCTGTTTCTGTCCACCTGAAAGCTCAGCTGGATAAGCGTCTGCTCTTGATTCAAGTCCGACTTTTCTGAGGTTTTCCAAAGCCATTCTTGTTGCGTCACTTTTCGAAAGCTTTTTAACCTTTAAGGGTCCTATTCGAACGTTATCAAGAACCGTTAGATGATTGAATAGGTTGAATTCTTGGAAAACCATTCCGATTTTCTGCCTCATTTTCTCTACGTTCTTGGCTTTAACGATATTCTGACCGTTGAGAAGTATTTCTCCATTATCCGGCTTTGTAAGCATATTTATACAAGATAGCATCGTGGATTTTCCCGTACCGGAAGGACCAATTACCACGATGGTTTCTCTTTTGTCCATTTCAAATGAAATTCCCTTAAGAATCTCTTTCTCTCCGTAGTTCTTTTTTAAATTTCTAATCTCAAGAAGTTTCAAGCTCGCTCAACTCCTCTGACTTCATATCCAGGAATGGAAAATCTTTTCTCAACAACAGAGACGAATTTATTCGTTCCAAACGTTATGATGAAGTATATAGCCGCACACATTGAATAGATCAAAAGTGGCTCGTAAGTGGTGGATACGATGTAAGTCCCTTCTCTTAAAAGCTCTGTCACTCCTAAAGCGTAAGCGATTGACGTGTCTTTAAGAACTATTGTGAACTCGTTCGTCAAAGGTGCTATTGAAAATCTTATCGCCTGTGGAAAAGTCACGTGAAAGAAAACTTGTGATTCGGTCATACCAAGGGAACGTGCGGCAAGTACCTGACCTTTAGAAACCGCGAGCAATGCCCCACGAAAGATCTGAGATTGATATGCCGAACTTCTTAAGCCAAGTGCGAGCACGGCCGCCACAAAAGGGGCAAAACGAATGCCCATTGATGGAAAGCCAAAAAATATTATGAACATGATGATGAGTATCGGAATGCTGCGAATCGTTCTCTCGTACACGGTGGCAGCAATTTTGATCCAAATATTCCCGTAAACTTGTCCAAGGGCTACGAAGACCGCTATGGCGGTTCCAAGAAAAATGGAGGCAACGGTCAATTCAACCGTTGTCTCCGTGCCTCTTAAAAGTATGCCAATCGAGCTTAAAAAAAGTTGCATGGCATCATTTCCCGAAATATTTGTCTATCAACTTGGACATTTCTCCAGAATCTTTTATTTTTTTCAATCCATCGTTTATTTGAGCGATGAGTTTCGAATTACCCTTTTTCACGGCCATACCGTAAGATTCACCTGTGACCAACGTTGCGACTATCTTGACAGGCCTCATCTGTGCGAATCTCTCGGCGACTGGGCTATCCAAAACGACGGCATCCACCGCCCCGTTGAGCAAAGCCTGAAGGGAATAAATGAAACTTTGATATCTTTTCAAGTTATTTTGCTTTATAAAACCTGGTTTCAGCAAATTGTCGCTTACCCACAGATCTCCAGTT
>CAYYEU010000020.1:0-12388 GCA_964470975.1 uncultured Mesoaciditoga sp.
TTTCTTCGCCTGTTCCAACCATTTCCACAAGCAATTGAGGAAAGTACTTAGAGCTTTCCATGGCCTCTTTAAGTGTTCCACCGTTTTTGAGTGTATCGACCATCAAATGAGTTGACTTCATTAACTTGTGATCTGACGTGGCATTGGCCGCCATTCTAACGGATTCAGTGATCGTAACGCCACTTGATATCAAAGTGGCAAGCGTTTTGCTAAAACTTGAAGAAGTTTCAAGATGCCTGAGTTTCTTTATGGGCGGAAAAAGTGAAAGCATGAATTCCTTCGTCGCTATTCCGTAAGGCGTCCGCATGAAAAAATACCCACCTATGAAGAATCCAATCAAAAACACTATGACAGTTATCCAATTGTTTGCGAGATAGTCGTTCGTATTCACGAGTATGGCAACCACTCCCCCTGGCTTTGCATTTCCAAAAGCCCTGAAGAGGTTAGGAAGTATGAATAAACTTATAACCATTAATATCAGAACGGCAAAGACAGACACAAAAACGGGATAAGCCATAGCAGAGCGAACTTCATCTTTTATCTTTTTGGAATCTTCATAGAATTTTGACAGTTTGGAAAGGGATTCATCGAGGACTCCACCGCTTTCCCCTGCTTGCATAAGATTAACCAGCACAGGATCAAACACACCGGCTTGTTCAAAAGCTTCAGAAAGAGACATGCCTCCATCTATGGATACAACTATTTCTGAAAGGATCTTTCTGAAAGGTTTACCGAATGCTTCTTGTTTTGCCAAAAGATTAATGGCATCTTTTATTCGCACACCTGCGTTTATCATGGTTGAAAACTGCCGTGTGAATAGCACCAAATCGCTTAGTTTGGCACGTAATCTCATGCTTCTCTTTTTCTCTGAAATGGTTTGAACGTTGAGTACAACGTAACCCTCTTGAGATAATTTGTTTATAAGACCCATTTCGTTGTTCGCTTCAAGTTTCCCTTTGATCATCTTACCACTTGGATTTACCGCATCGAACACATACGTGGGCACCCTACCACCTCACTTTTCCGCTTGAATTATATCACAACAGAAGAAAGAGGATCGTTTTATGCGATCCTCTTTCTCTTAGTGGTGCCGAGGCCTGGAGTTGAACCAGGGACACGAGGATTTTCAGTCCACTGCTCTACCACCTGAGCTACCTCGGCATTGGCGGGGACGACGAGGCTCGAACTCGCGACCACCGGTGTGACAGACCGGCATGCTAACCAGGCTGCACCACGTCCCCACTTCTTCACGTGGTGGGAACAGCAGGGTTTGAACCTGCGACCTCCTGCTTGTAAGGCAGGCGCTCTCCCACTGAGCTATGTCCCCATTCCTTGGCGCCCTCATGGGGATTCGAACCCCAGCCGCCGGCGTGAAAGGCCGGTGTCCTAGACCACTAGACGATGAGGGCAACTCGTCCAGACACGGATATCTTACCCCAAAAGAGGTAGCTTTGTCAAGTGTTATCAAATTTCACGGTTTTTTTCAGCCAAGACAACCCTGTTTTTTCCTCTCATTTTTGCCATGTACAATGCTTTATCTGCAAGCATCACTATGTCATTTGATTCCAAGGCATCGTCTGGGCGACATGCGACACCCAAACTTATCGTGATCTTAACCGGTGAATCTCCAGCCGTCACAGAGATTCTCAGCCTTTCAGCTATCCCTTTGGCAATGTCCTTTCCGATTCCTCTGAGGATTATTGCAAATTCATCTCCTCCGTAGCGTGCAGCCACATCCTCTTGACGAATTGAACGTTTTATCACCTCTGAGATATAGGCAACGACCCTGTCTCCCATTTGGTGTCCGTAGGTATCATTTACAATTTTGAAATCGTCTATATCGATCATCACAAGACAAAATTTTTCGTCCCTTTCTATCGTTCCCTCAAGTTTGTTGTAGAATTCAGTGTGGTTGTAAAGCCCAGTTTGACTGTCCCTCATCGCTTTTTCTTGAAGCTTCTCGAATTCATTTGAATTCTCAAGCGCGATGAAAACCTGATTTGCAAATATTTCCAAAATGGCTATGTCCTCAAACAATGGCCGCTTACCGCTGATGGGTTTATCTGGAGAAATGAAGGCGATCATCTTACCGTTTCTATCCGTTATCGGAATCCAAAGCAAATCCCTCTCTCTCCAGCTTTTATCATCTATTACTTCATACTCTCCTAAATAGCTTGACTCGACTGGGATGTCTATCATTGCTTCTTCTGGTATGAAATACGAATGGGATATTTTGAATTCTTCTTTCATGAGAGACTTTATCATTTCAAGAGGCGGCGAATTTTTCTTGAGCCTTTCGAAGTCTTTTTCTTCAATTCCCGCATAGGCAACACGATTCACTTTGTCATCTGGTGTGATCATGCTCACCAAAACGTATTCCCACCCAAGATCGTTATGAATGATGGAAGCAACGCGCATCATCAAATCAACCAAAGACATGTTCACTTTGAGCATTTCAGAAACTTCCAAAATCCTTTTAAGTTTGTTCAAGCTCATTGAAAGTGCTGTTTTTTCTTTCTCCAATTCTTGATTGGATTTGGATTGAATTGACAACAATTTTGCGAATATGACCGGGAAAATAAGAGTGTAAACGATAAATATTTCTAACATGCCATTTTCCTGAGTTGCAAGCATGAAAACCATTGGAATCGTTAAAGAGAAAAAAGCAACTTCTGTAAACGAGTTCTTCATCACGCTCTTAAAGTCATGCCACCTATTCCTGAAATAATCGTAAAACATGTCAACGAGTATGGAATTGACGAGTTTAAAAGTCAAAAGAGACAGTACAATTCCCCCAAAATTGTAATGAAACATTTGCATTACCATGCCGGCAATGTAGTAAGAAAGCGCGTACTGCACTCCTCCATAAAACCTGGCATACAAATCGTAATTTTTTCGGTAGGCAAAAAGTGTGTTAGTGTACGCGATTATAGATGTAGGGATTGGACCAAAGATGGCAAGCATGGGAAAAAGCGCAAAAAAATGCGGCACCACGGTCAGGTCTTTGAATTTTGCAACCCCAAAAGATTGGGTAAGATAGGCAAATATCGTCAACGCGAAAAAAAGGTAATAATCATCGATCGGTAAAAATTGACCCTTACCATAGATAAAAATAACAACGTAAAAGACGTTGAGCACCAACACAGATAGCACCAAGAATGTTTTATGTTCTTTTTCCACATTCACCTCCAAATTTCGTTCTCGTATATTCTACAATTTTAAGCACTAAAATCAAAAAGAGCCCAAATTTCCTGGGCTCTTTTTTGTTTTAAACGAACTCAATGTGCTTTGATCGTGAAGCTATCAATCGTTCCTGTGTAAGGTTCAAATGCGTTTTCTTGTTTGTCGTTTATCTGCTTTAGTACACCTTTGGCGGTAATCGTCATGGTGTCACCATTCACGTTGATGACCGTGTAATGATGGATGTCTGTAACGGATTTCACCGTGAATTTCCACCATTTGTCTTTCGGCTTAAGCGGGTACATAGGCGCTCCACCACCTGCGGTGGTTATGTAATGCACACCGTTAACCAAGAAATGCTCGTACGCATGGTAATGACCGTTGAAAACGATATTCACGCCATATTTTTCGAATACGCTCTTCCAGTATTTCACGAGTTCTGGATTTCCAGTTTCATCAGTGGTATTTGTCCAGAATGGTTGATGGAAGATAACGATTTTGAATTTCGCGTTTTGATTTGCTTTAAGGTCTTTAACGAGCCAATCAGTTTGTTTTTGCATCTTCTTGGGATCTTTTTCCATCAATATTACATCGGCATCGAGAACAACTATGTGAACAGGGCCGTAGTTGAAACTGTACCACTCTTCTTCATCCGTTCCTCCACCTTTCGGAAGCGGGAATGCGTCGTAGAAGTAAGAAGAATTGTACTCGTGATTTCCAAGAATTGGATAGTATGGGATGTTGGCGGCGAGATCGTGAATTGCCCAGAAGAATCTGTTCCAATTTGCCTCGACTCTACCATCCATGGTCAAGTCACCGATGTTGAAAACGAATCGTGGATTTGAAGGATCTTTTGCTATCGCATCACAGACTATCTTGTTTCTAAGCTGGAATGTGCGGGTGTCTCCGTAAACCACAAATGAGAAATTCTTTAAAGAATCGTCAAGAGGTGCAGTCACGAATTTGAAGATTTTAGACGATTGAGAACCTGTAACTGGGTCTTTAGAAACGACCATGTAAGTGTATTGAGTGTTTGGAGCTAAATTGGTGAGTTTCACGTGATGATAAACTTCCAAGCCACTTTCTGAAACCGATTCGGTGAATTTCGCATTTTTCGCGTAATCAGAAGACTTTGCGTATTCAACTGTTACCACAGATGGTAATATCGTTTTGAGATTCACGTAAACCGAGTCGGTGGAGACGTTCGTCAAATACGTTGGCCACACAAAAGCGTTTTTTGTAACGTATCCAACTGCCAACGTTGGCAGGTTTCCATCGCCTGTAACCACGAAATTCATTGCTTTTGCCGTGTAACCCGCTTGTTCAATGCTCAAGGAATAACTTCCACTCTCAAGGTAAACGGCATATTCGCCTGCAGCGTTGGTTTTTGTCTCACTAACAGTCAATCCGTTTGTGTCTTTGATAACCAATTTCGCAAATGGTACCGTATTTCCAAATGTATCAACGACTTTACCTTTCATCGTTGAATAAGACACGTTGCGAAGATCAAAGGTAGTCTTTTCAACGTCTGCCAATGTGGGAGCAACTATGAACTCTCTTTCGTAAGTGACGGATTTTCCAGCTCCGATTGTTGCTTTGGGCATTATTTCAGGATCGCTGTATATGTAAGCAATGTGAACCGGTCTCATTTTTCCAGTTTTAGGATCGATTTGGGTTGTTGTAAAGCCATAAGACACGCCATCACCTGAACCGCCAACGAGCAGTGAATCGAATTTTTTGAACGAGAACCCATTTCCATAAAGGAAAGGCCTAGCGTATCCGAAGAACACGGCATCTCCAAGTATCATTGGGCCTACGGCTTTGTTTGACGTGTTGGTAAGAGTCGTTCTGATCACGACGTAATTCGAATTTCCATACAGTGTGTACGTCGTATCGATCTTCATGAAAGGCATATCATTTTTGTATCCAATTGCTTCTAAAACGGCATTGCCAGTTTTCTTTCCGTTGTCTTTTACGATCATCTTTTGGTAAATCGCTTGTTTGGGCCACCCGTAGTACGTGTGACCTTCATCAAACAGATCGTTACTCTGCCCGGTGATCGCTGCATCCAGTATGTTTCCACCGCTCTTCATGTAGCCATGAAAATTATCCGGTGCACCTATCAAAACACGCACCGAGCCATTTTGAAGGATGTAATCCCCCACACGCCCTGATGCAGCGGGCCCTCCAATGAGTTGCGACGGATTCGTGACTTGGATAGCTGTGGCTGCAAAGATGGTTACCGTTATCGCGAGAAGTACGATCAAAAATACACTCCTCTTCAACAATTTAACTCCCTCCTTTTTTGAAATCAAGGCTTAAAGACCTTGAAAAGAATTTACCCTTTGATTATATCATGATTACGAATTCTTTGACAATATTCGAAATATGCGCTATCATACGATACGATCGACAAAAAAGGAGGGGGTTAAGATGGAACTCGTAGGGCAAATAGTCGTTTACACGTTAATTGGTATTTTAGGGATTTTAGGGGCATTTTTGCTTTTCTCAACGATTAGCATGTATTCTCCTCAATCCGTCTTGGAGCTGTCACCACTTAGTACGCCGACAACTTTCCAAAATGCCGTTTCAGTGAATAAAGAACTGTCAATCTTATCCTGGAATATAGGCTACGCTGGTCTTGATGCTTCGGAAGATTTTTTCATGGATGGAGGAAAAATGTCCATGCCACCAAATAAAAAAGTGGTGGAAAGCAACATGAAAGCGATAAAGTACTTTCTGTCTTCAAACAAAAGTGATTTCGTTTCATTGCAAGAAGTCGATTGGAACGCGGCAAGAACGTATGGTGTGAATGAAGTGAAGGAAATTGCGACTGAGCTCAAGGATCACTTTGAGTACTACGCACTGAATTACAAAGTGAATTTCATCCCCGTTCCGCTCGATCACCCTATGGGGAACGTTACCTCAGGCATTGTAACAATGACCAAATACAAACCATTCAAAGTTCAAAGGTGGGCTTTTCCTGGTGATTACGCTTGGCCTGTTAATTTATTTCAACTCAAAAGGTGTTTTATGGCTTCTTGGTACAAAACCACGAATCCGAATAAAAATTTGGTGTTTGTGAATTTACATCTTTCAGCTTTCGACAAAGGCGGAAAGTTAAGAAAAAAGCAACTTGACTATTTGAAAGAATTTATCCTCAGAGAGTACAATAAAGGAAATTACGTGATCGTAGGTGGAGATTGGAATAACATGATGTCAGGTATATCCATCAACCATTTCAAATTCACGACTCCCATGAAATATTTGGATATATACATAAGCATTCCCGAAAATTGGGCACCTACAAATTGGAAATGGGCTTTCGATCCCAACACGCCAAGTTTGCGTTCTGATGAAAAACCCTATGTCAAAGGTGAAAATTTCACGACCATTATAGACGGTTTTCTTGTCTCGCCCAACGTTGATGTTGTGTCTGTAAAAACTTACGATCTTGAATTCAAAAACAGTGACCATAATCCCGTGAAAATGATCGCAAAACTAAAATAATTCCAGAGATGATAATTTGGAAATCAGGACAGAGCAAAGCCTAAAAGCAGTTAAAATTGGAATATACGGAAATATAGCTTTAGCAATTTTTAAGATGACGGTGGGAGTGTTTGCCCTCTCGGTTGCACTTATAGCCGATGGTGTTGATACGATCTCAGACGTGGTAAAATCCATTTTTGTCTATCGAGCCATAAAGATGGCATCTTTGCCACCTTCTCCTGAATATCCCTATGGATATGGCAGGGCAGAAACCGTTGTAACCAACATGGTGGGTATGTCCGTGGTTTTTGCGGCAATACTCATTTTTATGGAGTCAATAAAAGATTTTGGAAAATCCGATGCCATTGGTTATTTGATGATGATTGGAGCTGCTGTGAGCATTGTGGGAAAGGTAGGGCTTTCTCTTTACATGTTTCGAGTGGGAAAGAGTTATTCAAATCAGGCGGTTCTGGCAAACGCCAAGGATTACCTCAGTGATGTTTTTTCATCGGCTGCCGTGTTAACGGGAGGTGTGTTGATCCGTTTTACAAACAACACGAATTTCGATCCAGTTGCTTCTGTATTCGTCTCCGTTTTAATAGGTTACATGGGTGTAGAGATAGTAAAATCGAGCGTTCCTGAGATTATGGAGAAAAAGGAAGCACCTGAAATAATAGAAGGCATAGATGATATAGTCAAAGAAACGCCTTACGCTTTTCACCCACATCTTGTAAGAATCAGAAAGCTTGGCCCATATTATTTGGTGGATATGCACGTGGAACTTCCGGGTAAAATGAGCCTGAAAAAATCTCATGAAGTGGTTACTCACATAGAAAAACAAATAAAAGTGCGCTTTCCCCAGGTAAAAGACGTCATCATACATTCAGAGCCCATTGGAGAAGGAAAGGATAACTGGGGAAAAGGCTAAAAAACGAATTTTGTGGTAAAATACAAAAAACGAAGGCAAAGTACTTTTTGATGGTTCAAAGGAAAAAAATTCGTTCAAGGAGGATGAAGAGATGACGATTGGAGATTTCGTTCACGGTGGGGGCCCTATACTCATTGTGGTGTTACTGCTGGGAGCAGTGGGATTGTTTTTTTTCTTTGAAAGGCTTTTCGTAATTTTGAAAGAAAAAGCCGAATTAAAAATACTGTCGGTTAAAGTTAGAAATGCAATAGCCCAAAAGAACATTACCGCTTCCAAACAATACTGTAGATCGTCTTCAAGTATATTTTCCTCGGTGATGCTCAAAGCTTTTGAGTACTACGAAAAGGATCACATTTCAGAATTTGAAAGTGTCCTTCAAAGTTTCGTGGAAGATGAAACTTTCAAACTCGAAAAGAATTTCAGGTACATAAGCATGTCGATTTCCCTTTCGCCTTTAATAGGATTCTTCGGAACTGTTGTTGGTATGGTTCAGGTTTTCAGCGGCATACAATCAGTGGGGGGAATCACAGGATTAAAAGGTCAAGCGTCTCTTGCAGAAGGCATAAGCGTGGCTCTTTACACGACTGTTGGGGGCCTTGCTGTGGCAATAATCATGGCAATTCTCATGACCCTCTTGAGAGAAATTGAGGACAGGCTTATTACCACAACGATTGACGAGCTTCGTGTATCAGTTGGGAAATTAAAATCTATCCCCGCGGGGGAGGTGCATTGAATTGAGAAGAAGGGCCGGTAATGGGGCAGAGGATTTCAAAATAGAGCTGACGTCCTTGGTTGACATCATGTTCTTGTTGATCCTCTTTTTGGTCTTGACCACGACCTTTACCGTAAGCCAGAGCAAGTTCAGAGTGAACTTGCCCAGTGCCGTTACCAGCACTTCTCAAGTTGCGCAAAATAAGAAGATCTTGAATATCGTGGTCACTGCCGATAATTCCGTCTATGTGAACGATACCAACATAGGCTTGAAAGGGTTGATGAGTTTTATCGCCACCTACGTTGATCAATACGGAACACCGACCGCCGTTTATTTAAAAGCCGATCAAGATGCCAAGTACGGGACGATAATAAAAGTCATGGACGTGCTTAGAAACAAGAAAATTTTCAACATAGATTTGATAGTAAGGAAACTCCAGTGAACTGGAGGTGAGATGATGAGATACGTAACTTCCGGCGTTTTGGCCGTAGTGTTAGAATTGCTGATTGTAATTGGTCTGGTTGGCATGATAGGAGCATCACCCAAGAAAATTGTAACTTACCCTGAGATGATATCCATAAATTTGAGCTCAGCACCGGCGATGTCTATGGTTTCATCTCCAGTTAATGTGACTCGCAAGGGAGAAAGCGGGAAAAGCAAGATCAGCCCCAAACTCTCTAAAACTGACACTAAAATCATAAACACGCTTAAAAACATCACATTGGTAGCTTCCAAAAGCGTTGGAAATCCAAAAGGTTCAAACGTACCACTTTATGAAGAAAAAGTGGTATCAAGCATGCCGGCATCTCCAGCTGGATTTGTTAGCCCCTCTGGAGTGAGCCCCTCAATTCCCAAAAGTATAAATCCACAATTTGCCCAAGTTAACGCATCTACCACACTTGCTTATACTTTCTCTCAGCTTGTGAATCTCGGCATCCCAAATTTTCAAACAGTTCAAGGAAGCATGAAACGTGATTACGAATTGGAGCTCTCTAAGCTTCCAACGGCAATGGCTTACACGCTCAGTGGAGTGGTCAAAGGAATAGCCGAGGTGCAAAAAGACGGCAGCGTTAGAGTTCAGAAGATAATAAGCTCTCCCAGTGTGATTTTGACGGATATTTACGTTCGCAACATAGAAAAGCTCGTGAGTTTTCCACGAAGTTTTGCACTTCAAAATATAGAGATAGACGCGATATTCAATCCATCATCTGGAGAAATAAAGTGATTCCTACCACCTTGTAGTCGTCTTGATTTCATCTTTTTGTATCAGATGGTAACGCGATATCAGATCCCTGATATCCTTTTTTACGTATATCCTTACCAGTTGAAGCATGTTACCAGACATGAGTTTGTAGGTGGGATATTCATGCTCAAATTCTTCGAATGTCATAACTTTTCCATCTTCACCCTCAATGTAAACGCGATTGCTCAAAAACTCATCAGGATGTACGAGAGTGAGTTTGTAAGGGGTATCCACCACAAAAAGATCGTCAAATCCTTTTAGAAGCCCTTTCATTTTTTCACGATCGCGCTCGTTCATGTTACCACTTTCAATCAATTTTTTTAGACGCTCTTTCATGTTGTTTAAAGTCTCTTCTCCAATAGATTTTGAAATGGTGGTTGGATCGATACCGGTCGCTGAAAAAGGAATTTCGATCACCAACTTCCAGAGTTCTCTATTCTTCAATCTCTGAATTATCTCGTGGGAGCGTTCCAATTCTTCCGTTTTCTTTTCTGAATTTTGATAAAGCATTTCCATTCTTTCAATCACGTAATTGTCTGTAAGCTGTAGAAACATGTTCAAATCTTCCAACGATTTTTTAAAATCAAGTATTTTTATAGCGTTACGAAGAAGCTCTTGGATCATCATATCGGCCGCTCTAGAAGTTTTATGAAAGTAAACATTTTTGTACATCATAAATCTTCCGAACAGAACAGTGTATATATCATCCACTACTTTAACGTTGTAAGCTAAAACATTTCTTCCATCTTTTTTGGAAATCGATGAGTTTCTTATTATTCTGTTCAACGGGACCGCCCCGTAATGTTTAACGCCACTGAAATAAGCGTCTCTAAGGACAAAATCCATTCTATCGGCTCCAAGTGGCCCTTGAACGATGTTGAAAGTTGGGTCTCCACTCTTTTCTCCGACAAAGACTTTATTCACTCTTTCCATCAATTCCTTGAACGGATATTTGACAACTTTTCCAAATGTCTGTTCGATATCTTCGATGACGTGTTTCTTAAATCTCTCGGGAGAAGAATCAAACTTCTTTTTCATACATTGTGGCAGTTTTTCTAAGAGGAGTCTTTCTCTGAATTGATCGTGCCCTTCTTTATAACCAAGCGAAGAGTAAACAACATCATCGAATTGGTGGCTGAAGGGGCCATGCCCGATGTCATGAAGCAAGCCAGCAAGTCTACAAAGCCTGAACTGAGAAGAATTTTCCCCAAAAAGATGTGAGGCGTACATTCCAGAAACGTGCATTACACCCAGAGAATGGGAAAATCTTGTGTGTGTTGCGGAAGGATAACTCATCTGAGCACCGGCAAGTTGGGACAACATTCGTAATCTTTGGACGATCAAGGTATCCGCCGTCAAGATCTCCAACGGATAAAGAAAGATCTCAGAATACAATGGATCTCGCGAAACTTTATGATACAATTGGATCGCCTCTTTTCTTTTTGTAACAAACAATTCTATCATAACAGGTGATTCAATTGTACATTCTGATTCAATTCGTGCTTCTTGCAATTTCATTTGTGTTGTTAGAACGTGGGGCAGATTGGCTGGTAGAAGGTTCGTCGTCTCTGGCAGAGCAATTCAAAGTCTCCGAACTCTTTATAGGGCTTACCATCGTCGCGTTTGGAACAAGTGCACCAGAATTTGCGGTGAGCGTGCTTGGAGCGGTCAACCATAGTGGAGGAATAGCCATTGGCAATGTCATAGGATCGAACATAGCCAACACGGCGCTTGTCCTTGGCGTTTCACTTCTCGTTGGCAGCTCTGCAATCATGAAAAAACAGACTTTGCACTATGAGATGCCTTTGATGCTCATTGTCCAGCTTTCCGCTACTATGATGCTTTTGAAGGATGGCTATCTCGACTACCACGACGGCGTAGTCTTGTTATGTTTGTTGATCATTTTTCTCGTTTACGCCTTTTCAACTTCAAAAAATGGTTTTGTCGAAGAGCCTAACATCAAGCGTCGTGGTTTAGTTGGTTCTTCTCTGTTGACGCTTGTGGGGTTGATTGGGGTAACCGCTGGTGGAGAATTGGGGGTTTATTCTGCAATAAACCTTGCAAGGACCTTCAAAGTCAGTGAAACGTTGATTGCCACGACAATTGTGGCCTTTGGCACTAGCGTTCCTGAACTTGCCACATCGTTAAAAGCCTCTCTAAAATCCAAAAACGACTTGGCTCTTGGGAATATAATTGGTTCCAATATGTTCAACGTCCTCGGCGTTCTTGGTGTCGCTTCTTTAGTGTCACCGATAAAACCAGACAGATCCGTAAAACCCGATCTTGTTTTCATGAACGCAATCGGATTCCTGTTACTCTTTCTCTTTTTGAACAAGAAAAGGAAAGCTACAAAATGGAAAGGGTTGATACTTTTATCATCTTACGCATTTTACATAACGTATGGCATCTTTTTAAGATGAAAACATTTTTAGGCTCTTGTGTGCTATGAATCTCTTGAAAAGTATTGATGAAAAATGCCCTGATGGTATCGTGTACATCCTCGGCTTGTTGAAAGCCTTCCAAAGTTGCGAAGTGGACATGGCAGGCATGATCTTATCAAAAGCGGCTTTAAACATGATGACATCTCCTTTAAACAACGGTGCAAAGGGAATGGGATCATAAGTAAAGCATCTCCAAGGGGCTTTGTATATATCTTCTTGCTTTTTGACGGATTTAACGAAGTCCATGTAGTTTTCATGGGCGAGAATACATTTTCCCAAAGTTCCGCATCCATCCTTGTTTTCTCCCAGTGTGTACTTCTTTCTTACGATTTCCGTCATCGGAGACAACCAATTTATGTATCTGAAATTCCCTCCTGTTATCACCAACGAAAGCT
>CAYYEU010000020.1:12488-16836 GCA_964470975.1 uncultured Mesoaciditoga sp.
GGAGACAACCAATTTATGTATCTGAAATTCCCTCCTGTTATCACCAACGAAAGCTTATCGACACGTTGATCCACACCTGCTGTTATGGTGGATATCATTCCTCCAAACGAGATACCCATAACGTGTGTCTGAGAAAAGTTTGGAAAACGATCATCGAGTAAGTCCATTGTGCTTCGTGCATCGACAACAGCGTGTTTGAAACGTTCAACGGCTTTTTTGGTATCGGCCTCCATGTAATATTTTCCAGCCGGCACTTCTTTCGACGCTCGCATGTGATTGTAAGGCATTACCATGAAAGCTGTTGCCAAAGAATGAGACGCAAAGTACCTTGCAAACCACATCAAATATCGAATGTTTCTATCACCAAGGCCATGAAGAAAAAGCACCTTTCCCTTGACTTTGGAAGGTGTATGGAGGAAAACATGAACGTTCTTTGCCTCCTCAACATCTGTTTCATAATATGATGGAAAAATAAGATGTTCAAAAGTGTACCTTTCCTTTTTTTCGATGGACAAAACTTTCAAATTCAACGTATCAGTTTTATCATAGTCGTATAGCATCTCTTTGTTTCTCCTTTTAGGGCTTTTCAGGATATCCAATTACATCTCTAATTTTCCTATAGAGTGGCCTCAAGCGCGGATACATGTGCGAATACACTTTTTCAAAGAGTTCTTCATAAATTTCCACGTTTTCCGGCTTTGGACTGAATATTTTCCCATATTTCACCATATTTTTAACGGCTTCATTAAAAGTGCTGTACGTTCCAAGACCGACAAAAGCATCAATCGCAGCCCCTAATCCAGAAGATTCGTGTGTTTCACCTCTGTAAACCGGCAGATTGAAAATATCGGAAGTTATTTGACATATTTCATCACTTTGGGCTCCTCCTCCGGAAACGGTAAGTTTGTTTATCTTCATACCACCCACTCGTTCTATCTTTTCCTTCCCATCTCGTAAAGCGTAGCCAAGTCCTTCTATTATCGCCTTGTAAACGTGTGCCCTGGTATGGGCACTCCCAAAACCGATCATAGCACCTTTCGCTTCCGGCATTTTCAATCCCGGTGTCCAATAAGGTTGAACCATTAGTCCAAGAGAACCGGCGGGAACTCTTTTGAGAAAATCGTTCATGAGTTTCTCAGGCGCTATTCCTCTTTTGATTGCCTTCTCAACTTCCCTTGCTCCAAACTCTTCCTTAAACCAAGTGATCATCCAAAACCCTCTAAATATCTCTATTTCAGGGTTGTAATAACTGGGCACTGCCGCCACGTAAGCAGGCATGTATTTAACTGGTTCAAAATATTTTTTTGTGGCAACTTGAATGGTAGCAGTAGTTCCAAAGCTTAAACTCGCCATATCTTCAGAGAGTCCTCCCATTGCAAGCGTCTCACAGCTCTTATCAGAAGCAGATGCGAAAACCCTCAAGCCCTCTGGCAGCCCCAAAAATTCAGAAGCTTCTTTTGTCAATTTTCCCAATTCTTCAGAAGGTTCAACAAGATCGACAAGCTTCTCTTTTTCTACAGGAAATATGATCGACTTTATGTCGCTTGAAGAAGCCCAATCTCTTTTTTTGTGATCGAAAGGCAGATAACCTACTTGTGATGCCTTCGAATCAACAAATTTCCCAGTGAGCTTGTAATTAAGGTAGCCTGAAAGAAAGAGAAATTTGAACGCTTTTTTAAAAATGCCCGGCTCGTTTTGCCTTATCCAATTCACTTTTGCTTCGCTTTGGGCGATCCTCGACGCTTCCGACATTCCAACAAACTTGTAAGCAATCTCTTTAAAAAACGGTATCCTCGCGTCGAATTTGGCTTTTCTTTGGTCCAACCACACGATAGCAGGTCTTAAAGGATCCCCGTTTTCATCCACAACGATAAGTGTTGCCCTTTGGGTGGTGATCGTTATGCCTCTTATTCTTTTTACAGCTTCAGGAAAGGAGGCGACGATCCTTTTAACGGCCTTTCTCATGCTTTCCCAATACAAATCCGCCTCCTGTTCAGCCCAACCAGGATTTTTGCTGAAATATGGAGCGTAGAACACCCTTTCTTCTTTTAGGATCTTCCCTTGGATGTTAAACAAAAAGGCTTTCAAACTCTGTGTTCCGCAATCTACGGAGAGAACAAGCTCTTTCACTGAAATTCCTCTTTTCAATTTCTTCAATTATAACAAAAAGCCCCGCCAAGCGGGGCTTAAATCTCTAAAAGTACTTCTTATTTTACATCGGCTTCAGAAAGCTCGTTTGCTTTCTTTATAGCTTCTTGGAGGAAATCGTAATCGAGAATGAAAGGATATCTTTGAGCCCAATGTTTTATCTCCTCAGGGTGATTTTGGAACCAAATCCTGTCCAAGCCCTCTCCATGAGTTGTGCCTTTTTCTTTAATTTCCTCGATATTCTCCTTGAACTTTTCCTCCCAAACGGGATCAAGCTCTTTGTGGACTTCTTTTGAATATTCGTCCAGAACCGGTGCGAGTTTGTCTATTATCTTTCCTTCGCTGTCATCCGTTGCCACGGCATGATGCCTTTTGACAACATCTCTGAGTATCCATGGATTGTCTATGATCATACATGGTGTTAAGAGGTTGTCTGAATGTGGCTGATGGAATCGAATGTCCGCAAGGAACGGCGATTGAAGGGCCTCAACCAATGACTTTTCATTTATGTTGTCAGTTGAAAAATGTGCGAATATGCAAGGTTCCACATTTCCTCTGTTGTCTATGTGGATGTAGCGCCTTCCGCCGGCGATACAGCCTCCAACGCTCGGCGCATCGTTCCAGAAATCCATGAGGAAATACGGCTTTCTTGCCCTTAAGTCTCTGACGAAATCACCCATTTTTCTCCTTTGGTCAGGTAATGGCATCAACTCTGGAATTGGATCTCTTCCAACAGGCATGAAAAGGAAAAGCCATCCGAAGAACGAGCCTTTATCGACCCAGAAGTCGTACAACTCGTCGGAAGTCAAGGTTTCAAAATTCGTTCTCATGAAGACGAAAGAGTTTCCGTAAATCACGCCTCTTTCTTTAAGTTTATCCGCAGCGGCGATTATCTTTTTGTAAGACCCTTTGCCTCTCGTTTCGTCCGTTTCTTTCTCCCAACCGTTAACGCTGAGAACTGGATAGACATTTCCAAGTTCTTTTATCTGATCGGCAACTTCATCGGTTATGAACGTGGAATTTGTGAATATCTGAAAGAGACAGTCGTTATGCTTTTTTAGCAAGGGGTAAAGTTCGTTCCACCTTATAAAAGGCTCTCCTCCCAAGAAAGTGTAGAAATACGTTCCAATGGCCTTTCCTTGAGTTATTATGTCATCGACTTTTTCAATCGGCATGTCATCGTTTTTAGTGTAATTGGCGGAATAGCAACCCTTACAAGCCAAATTACATCTCATCGTTGGACTTATTAAAATAGTGTAAGGGGCAGCGAAACCATTTTTCTTAACGGTTTCCTCCGCATTGTATTTCATCCAAGCGAGGTTAACGTTGACGAGAAAGTTAATGAAAAATTTCTTAACTATTTCTCTATCTTTTTTGAAAAGGCTTACGATCCATGCCCTTGAACCCTCATTTTTTGCCGTCCACTTGGCAAATTTAGACAAGTTATTCGTTCCGCCTACAGTTTTCTCCAACTTTATCAGAGATTCCATGGCTTTATCAAAATTGTTTTCCGGATCTTTTGCTATGTAATTAACGTACTTGTTCACTGCCGTAGATATGGCCAACTTAGTTGCCTTATCTTTTATGGTGCTTCCTACACCCATCTTAATCGCTCCCTTCAGATCAAAAAATTTACCGTTCGGTCAAAACCATTCGAACTAATTGTACATGAATTGAATTTAAATGTCAAGAACTTCACACAAAAATTCTTGTTTTTGAAACGAATTTTTGTTATTATTGGTTTTGAAAGTTTGTAAAGAGAATAACTAAGTGAAAACGGAGGCGATTTTTGTGCCACTTTACAGGTATATTTGTCCAAATTGTGGGCGTGAAGTAATGCTTTTGAAAAAAATTTCTGAAGCCGATGAAGTGCGATGTGATGTTTGTGGTAGAAAGATGGTTAGACAGATTGGAAACGTAGGGGTCGTCTTTAAAGGAAACGGTTACTATTCAACAGACACAAGCAAAAAAGCTGCAAGAAGGGCAGTTAAATCTCATTCGTAAGCTTCAAGGGTATTGAAAAAGATGTTGTTTTTGTGATATCCTAAGCATGTGCGTCGGGGCGTGGCGCAGATGGCTAGCGCGTCTGCATGGGGCGCAGGAGGTCGCTGGTTCAAATCCAGTCGCCCCGACCAAAAAAGCCCATCGAGGATTCGATGGGCTTTCGTTTTTACATGTTAAAAAAATCCGTGGCTTTTTT
>CAYYEU010000021.1:0-16554 GCA_964470975.1 uncultured Mesoaciditoga sp.
CAAAGGCCTAATTTCCAATAAATTAAAATCGTTACTTTCGCGCACATCAGGAGTTGTTTATCAACGAAAAATCAGACTACCAATCCCCCATCAACGCCAAGCACTTGTCCTGTTATGTACGATGCCTCGTCAGATGCGAGAAAAAGATAAGCATTTGCTATCTCAACTGCCTCTCCCATCCTTCCAAGAGGCGTCTTGGAGTTCATGTAGTCTATGACTTTCTGAGGTACTTTGGAAGTCATTGGCGTTTTTATAAACCCTGGTGCAACGGCATTCACACGAATTCCATACCTTGCGAATTCTTTTGCCCATGTTTTAGTCATGCCTACAACACCAGATTTCGATGCAACGTAATTCGTTTGACCTATGTTCCCGTAAAGTCCCACCACCGATGAGGCGTTGAGAATTACGCCGCTTTTTTTCTCCATCATGTAGGGAACAGTTGCTTGAGTAACGTTGTACACACCCTTTAGGTTAACCGCTATCACCGCATCAAAATCGTTTTCCGGCATTTTTACCAAAAAATTATCTCTTGTTATACCGGCGTTGTTAACTAGTATGTCTACTTTCCCTAAATCAGATATGATCTTTTTAACTATTTCTTTCACATTGTCATGCTTAGAAACATCCATCTTGTAAGGATGATAAGAATCCCCCATTTCTCCTTTTGCCATTTCAAGTGCTTCTTCGTTGTAATCACATGCAGCGATCACAGCGCCTTCTTCTATGAATCTCTTGGCTGTGGAAAAACCTATTCCACTTGCCGCTCCAGTTATGAGCGCGACTTTGCCTTCCATCCTCATTCTGAACCCCTCCTGTAATATTTGCTTTTGGATGCGATCATATGCATTCTAAGGCGCTTTGGTTTCGTATGTTTACATCAAGATTCACATCCATTGTTGTTGTTCATTCACAAAATACATTTTAGCATTGAACGATTATAATGACAAGAGTGTAAGATTAGTGCCTTTCTCCAAATTTTTGTAAAGTTGTGTATAATGTATCATGTTGAAATTAAAAACGAGGGAGGTTGAAATATGAAAAAGTATCTTTTGATTTTGGTGATGGCAATATCGTTGTTAGCTACAATTGGAACGTCCATCAGTGTAACATTTGTAACCGACACCGGGGGTCTTGGAGACAAATCGTTTAACGACAGCGCGTGGGCTGGCGTGGAAATGGCAGTTAACAAGCTTGGGGTTACCGCAAACCTCATTCAGTCTTACGAGCAATCGGATTACATTCCGAATTTAACGGCAGCAGCTCAGATATCAGATGTGGTCGTCGCAGTTGGATTCTTGATAAAAGATTCCGTCGAAAAAGTTGCACCGCAATTTCCAAACACAAAATTCATATTCATAGACGGTTCTATTAAAGACATCCCAAATGTTGAAAGTTTCATCTTTGATCAACAACAAGGCGGATTTTTGGTTGGATATATAGCCGCGGCTATGTCCAAAACTGGCAAAGTAGGGGTGGTTGGAGGAATACCAATACCTCCGGTTGAGAGTTACATGTACGGGTACAAGGCAGGCGTTGAAACTTACAATGTTTTGCATGGTACCAACGTTCGGGTTATATCCGGTTATGTTGGAAGTTTTGACGATCCTTCAGCTGGAAAGTCTTTGACGGAAAGTCAAATTTCTCAGGGTGCAGATATCGTATTCCAACTTGCAGGATTAAGTGGCCTTGGCGTTATAGATGCTATGAAAGACAAGCCCAAAGGATACTTTGCAATTGGAGCAGATCAAGATCAAGACTATCTTGCTCCAGGGCACGTCCTTGTCAGTGCTATTAAAAGAGTGGATATAGGCGTATTCAATGGAATAAAGTCAGCAGTAGATGGAACTTTTGTTGGTAAAACAGTCATTCTGTCCATAAAAAACGGCGGAATAGGAATAAGTCCTATGACTTACACCAAACAATTAGCCCCTAAATCTCTTTTCCAAGAGTTAGATGTTCTGAAAGAAATGATAAAAAATGGAAAGTTGGCAATACCCCAAACAAAATCCGAATTCAATTCGTTCCAGGTTCCCCAAATTAGGTTCTAATTCAAAGCGAATCCGATCTGTAAGGATCGGATTCTTCTTAAAGGGTGATTGACTTGAAAATATTGTACATAGCCGTCGTACTAATAGGGATATTCTTTGGATTTTGTGCAATTCTTTGTACCCCAATTTCCCCGTTTACGCAATTTAATTGGGTGGGTTTAATTATTTTCACCGGAGCGCTGATCGTTTTTGTACCATCTGTAAAGTATCAAAAATATCTTCCATACGTTCTATTTGCTCTTGGAATTTCGGCCATGCTCAACACATATTTCTACTTCAAGCAATGCTCAACATTGAAGGGATTAGAACTCTTTGGTGGTTTTTTTATCTCTTTGGCACCAATTTTTGCAAAAAATTATTCGAAAAAAAATCATAAATGATACTCAATTTTTCTTTGCTTTTGAACGCATCCAGCTTACGAATGCATCCATGTTCCTCGTTTGAATGAATGCCTTACCGTTTCCCTGAAAATTGCAAACTAGCCCTTCACCACTGAAGAAAAACGATTTCCAATTTCCTGCTTTTTTGACGTTAAAACTGAGTGTCTCATCAAATGCCACGATGTGGCTGGTGTCGATAGTGTAAGAACCTTCAATAGTTTTCTCCAATATTGCACCGTAAGCACTTACGAATAACGTTCCCGTTCCGGTTATCTTGAGAAGGAACAATCCTTCTCCACCAAAAAAAGTTTTTGCTCCGCCCCATTTTGTATCTATCACGAAATCCCCAAAAGAAGCCAAATAAGATCCCGATCTAACATACACAGTTTGTCCGACAAGTTCCATGGCATGGATATCTCCCACCATCATTGGGGCAAGGGCTATTTCTCCTTCACCACTTTCAACGTAGAAACTGTTGAGGAAGAAGCTTTCCCCACCGAGTACGCTTCTTTTCAGAGAACTGAGCATGCCACCTTTTGCCTTAGTTTCTATTTTCACGTTAGAACTCATCGAAACCATTGCGCCAGATTCGGCCACAATCTTTTCTCCGGCTTCGAGTCTCATATCTATCATACTGTAAGATGGTTTTCCCAACACTTCGTATTTCATATTTTTGCCCCCTTTCCTTAAACCATTTTAACATATCAAAAAAGTTGCGCCTGAAATAGGCGCAACGTAATGTCAATACCCTTTAATTAAACTTTTTTCTTTGAGCTCAAATATTCATCTATGGCTTGTGCCGACTTCTTTCCAGCTCCCATAGCCAATATAACGGTTGCAGCACCCGTTACTATGTCTCCACCTGCATAAACTCCTTCTACAGAGGTGGCACCCGTTTCAAGATCGGCCTCTATGTAACCACGTTTATTCAATTTAAGTTCAGGGAATGCACTTAAAAGCACTTTGTTCGAGGTTTGACCTATTGCTTCGATCAGCATGTCCGCTTCAATTGTGAATTCGCTACCTTCTATTGGTACAGGTCTGCGCCTTCCAGATGCATCTGGTTCCCCCAGTTTCATTTTTATGCATTTAACGGCTTTAACATTGCCGTTTTCATCTCCAAGGTACTCGACGGGGTTGGTCAACCAGTGAAACTCTATTCCTTCCTCTATCGCATGATGATATTCTTCTATCCTTGCAGGCATTTCTTTTTCACTTCTACGGTAGACTATCATAGATTTTTCTGCTCCAAGGCGAAGTGCTGAACGAGACGCATCCATCGCGACATTACCTGCTCCCACGACAACTACACGTTTTCCAATTCTTATAGGAGTGTCATATTTTGGAAATTCATATGCATGCATGAGATTTATTCTTGTCAAAAATTCGCTGGCAGAGTAAACACCGTTAAGATTTGTGCCGGGAACATTCATGAAACGAGGGGTTCCAGCACCAGTTCCTATGTAAATTGCGTCAAATTCTTCTCTGATCTCCTCAATTGTAACCGTTTTACCTACCACAACGTCCTTTTCCAATTCCACTCCAAGTTCTTCGATGGCCTTGATCTCTCTTTTGACTATCGTTTTAGGAAGACGAAACTCCGGGATGCCGTAAATAAGAACACCTCCCGGTTCGTGAAGTGCCTCAAATATCTTGACTTTATATCCCTTTTTCGCAAGATCCGCCGCAACTGTAAGTCCTGAAGGGCCAGCGCCGATGACGGCTATTTTCCCTTTTTCCTCGCTTTCAACCTTTTTTGGAGGCTCTTCAACCCCTTCATGAGACGCAGCCCAATCGGCGACAAACCTTTCTAATTTTCCTATCGCAACTGGTTCATGATCTTTCATGAGACCTACTGTACATTTCCCTTCACACTGACTTTCCTGAGGGCAGACCCTTCCACAGACCGCCGGAAGGTTGTTGTAGCTTTTGAGTATCTTTATCGACTCACTAAGATCGTCTTTCCTCAAAGACAATATGAATCCCGGGATGTCTATATTCACAGGGCATCCTGCAATACATGGGTGAGTAGGACATTGCAAACATCTGTTGGCCTCAGTTATGGCCTCTTCAAGTGTGTAGCCAAGGACGACTTCCTTAAAATTGTGATTTCTAACCGTCGGCTCTTGCTCTGCAATTGGTGTTTTGTTTTTTGGAATGTTCAAAGCCATCACATTTCACCTACCTCAGTTAGATATTTTTCAAGTGATATTTTTTCTTGATCTTTGTACTGTTTTAGACGCGTCATCAATTCACCCCACGAAACGCCATGCCCATCGAATTCTGGACCATCAACACAGGCAAATTTAATACTTCCATTCACGGTAACCCTGCAAGCTCCGCACATGCCAGTCCCATCAACCATTATAGGATTTAGGGAGACCCAAATTGGAATGTTCAAATCCTTAGCGGTCAAAGCCGCAAATTTCATCATTATCGTTGGCCCTATTGCCCATGCGTAATCCACACGTTCACCACGTTCCACAAGCATCTTCATTCCATCGGTAACGACCCCTTTGATTCCTTCAGAACCGTCGTCAGTCGTAATTATGAGCTCGTCTGAATACTTAGCACACTCGTCTTTCATTATGACAAGATCAGAAGTCCTTCCACCAAGTATCGTTATAACTTTATTTCCAAGATTTTTTAGTGCTCTTAGGACTGGAAAAAGCGCAGCGATTCCAACTCCTCCGCCTATCATCAAAACAGTTCCATGTTTTTTGACTTCACTTGGAGTTCCAAGAGGGCCAACCACATCGGCAAGAAAATCACCAGCATCCATTTGTGCCATCTCGTAGGTGGTCTTTCCGACTGTTTGAAATATGAGCCTTATCCTTCCACCTTCTCTGTCAAAATCCGCAACTGTCAAAGGAATCCTTTCACCTTTTTCATTCGTTCTCACAACAACGAATTGCCCGGGTCTAACGTGAGATGCAACTCTTGGTGCCTTTATCCACATGTCATATTCTTTAGGCACTATCTGTTTCTTCTCAAGAATTTCGAACATCTAAACTTCCTCCTTTATTCTCGTGATGCAAGGTACATGTCAACGCCCTTCGCTGCACGTAGCCCTGCTCCAATTGCACTTATTATATCTTGTCTCCGATTTGAAAGATCTCCTCCAAAGAAAAGGCCGTTGATTTTGGTTCTTCCAAAATCATCGACAGGCACACGTCTTCCATCGAATTCAATTCCTTCTCGAATATCATCCGGCAGGAAATCGAGGTTTGGATGTTGTCCAATAGCTGCCACAACGTAATCCACCTTTACCTTTCTATGAGGAGATTTTTCATCCACCACTGGCCTAGGTCTTCCTCCTTTAGGATCTGGTACGAGGCTGGCGATGGCATATTCGATTTCCTCAGCAGATTTATCGCCGTGGATTTTAATGGGAACACCCGCTTCTACAAATTTCACGCCTTCTTCACGTGCTTCTTTTATCTCTTCAACATCCGCAGGCATGTCCACTATTCTTCTTCTATACAAAACAGTCACTTCCGCTCCAAGTCTTATTGAGGATCTTGCAACGTCCATCGCAACGTTTCCACCACCAATTACCACAACGTGTTTTCCTTTAAGTTCTGGCGCTTTTTCTTCATTCACAAGGTGCATGAAAGTCAATCCTTGCATGACACCTTCAAGGTTCTCACCTTCTATTCTTAACGTCATTGGTTTTGAATTGCCAGTACCTATGAATACGGCATCGTATTGAGTTAACAATTTCCTGAAGAGCACGTCTTTTCCGATCTTAACGCCGGTTTTCAAGTTTATTCCAAGGGAAAGGATCGCGTTTATGTCTTTCATAAGATCTTCTTTCGGAAGTCTGTATTTGGGTATGCCCCACATCATGGCTCCACCTGGTTTATCTTCGGCTTCATAGATGGTTACGTCGTAGCCAAGAAGTTTTGCATAATATCCAAAGGAAAGTGAGGCAGGACCGGCGCCAATTGCCGCTAACTTTTTACCGTTGGGTTTTTCCATTTTCTCTTCTGAAACTTTCAAGTAATCATCCACATTGCTTGCAGAATACGCTTTAAGCCAACGAATGGCCAAAGGCTCACCTTGAATGCCAACCACACAGGCTTCTTCGCATTGATGAGTACAAACTTCACCGCATATCAACGGGAGAGGGTTGCGCTTGTAGATCCATTTAAGAGAGTCTTGAGGATTTTCCTCAGCGATCGCTCTTATGTATTCTGGAATATGAAGCTCGTTAGGACATGCTTCAACACAGGCTCCACAACCAAGACAACGAGTGGCCTCTTTTTTAGCTTCTTCTTCAGAATAAGTATGAACGAATTTGGCGAAAGACAATTTTCTTTTTTCAGCTGGCTCTTCTCTTGGATCGGTTCTTTCAAATTCTATTGTTTTTCCAAGTAAATCGTCTTCTGCTCTAACGTATCCAGGATTGTCGGCATGCGTTTGGTCTGGCCTCCATATGAAATCCTCAACGACGGTTTCCGGCTCTTTTTCCGATGAAATTGAAAGTTCTGGATGAAACGAATGAATGTACTCCCTGGACATTTGCAAAGAACCAGTTGGACACACATCAACACACTGTCCACAGAAACAACAGCGGCCATAATCAATCACGGGCCTTACCGTTTTTGCGAATTTGTTTGCCGGTTTTACATCTTCTGACTCCACCATCGTTATAGCGTTGGCAGGACAAACGTTCGCACAGTTTCCACACCCTATACATTTTGAAAGATCGTTTGTGTGCAATCCACGATATCTTGGCGACACACCTTCTAAGTAAAATACGTTCAAATCTTCTTTCGGATACCGAACCGTGTGTGGCTTTTTGAAAAGGTACTTTAAAGCGCTTATGGGCGCTAAACTGTTTTTCTTGGAATTCACCATGATCACCTCACCTGTCAAAGTCAGGAGGACAGATATCCATTGTGTGTATCCATACAGGAACATCCTCTATTCTCATGCCGCGCATTATTTCATTTGCATAGTAAAGACCAGCGGAATATGAAGGACCTCTCACGTACACCCTGTAAGGTTTCACATCTCCATCGGAAACTATGTAGTATCCAAATTCACCTTTTGATGATTCTACTTTTGAATAGTACGCTCCTGCTGGTACTCTAAATTGAAATGGATTTGGGATTTTTACCCTGTAGGGTCCATCTGGTATTTGCTTGACACACTGCCGCAGGATTTTTATGGATTCTTCAAGCTCAAGCCTTCGCTGTAAAGCCCGCGCAAAAGCGTCTCCCTCTCCGGTTATCGGAATATCGAAATTGAGTTCGTCATAAACAAGATATGGCTGTGTTTTTCTAATATCCCACTTAACGCCTGAGGCTCTCAAGTTTGGACCGGTTATTCCGTTTTCTATAGCTTCCTCCGCCGGAATGTATCCAACGCCTTGGGTTCTTTTCTGAAGAATGGGGTTTCTGAATATAAGATTGTCATATTCCGGAAGTCTTGACTCCAAGTAGTCCAAAAGTTCTGATAGCTTGTCGAGCCATCCATTTGGAATGTCGTTTTTCACTCCACCAGGGTATTGGTAAATGTGGTAAACACGGCCGCCAGTCAACCACTCAAAAAGATCTAACACGTAATCACGATCACCTATAGACCAATTTGGAGCTGTGTACAAACCTGTTGACCCTCCAAGACCGGCAAAGCTAAACAAGAAAGCGGCAATTCTGGCCATTTCGAGAACTATAACTCGTATGTACTGCGCATGTTTGGGAATTTCTATGCCAGCCAAATGTTCAACTCCCATGCAATATGCAACTTCGTTAACGTCTGGCTCTGGAACGCATATCCGAGGAATCAAAGCGAGATTTTGCGTCCAAAGTCTTCTTTCCATCAGCTTTTCAAACCCACGGTGCAAGAGGCCTGGATCTGGTGTTACATTGGCCACTTTGTGCCCCTCCATATCCAAAACATACGAAAAATTCCCCGATATACCTGGATGGTTAGGTCCTATAAACAATTCGTACGTTTTGTACTTGTTATTTGTATTCGATACGTTCAGGGGCCTTAATTCCATGCGTCTCATCCTCCTTGAATTCAAAAAGTTCCTCAGAATAAGCCAAGGTGTTAAAATCTTTTCTTAAAGGTGGGGTATCCATCCAATTTTCGAGGAAAAACGGTTTTAAATTCGGGTTGCCTATGAATTCTATTCCAAAAAATTCGTGAATTTCACGTTCGTAAACTTGACACAATCCCCATATTGACATCATGGATTCCATTGTGGGTTTATTACGTGGAATTCGGGTTTTTATCACAGCCTGGAGCGCATCTTCGTAAGATTCCAGGTTGTAAACGAGTTCAAACTCTTCCTCGTCTATCCAATCAACGCAGGCAAGATGTATGAAAGTCTTGAATCCCGTTGATTTCAGGTAAGACAATACCTCAGCCACTCTTTCCCTTGGAACGGAAACCTCAAATTCCCAATCTCCCAAAGGTTTGGCCTCAAGTTTCATATTTCTCAGCATTTCAACGTGCTTAAGCACTTTTGGTCACCTCTTCTGGCTTTTTCAAAACGGGTGTTGTTCTACGAAAAACCTTGTCTTGATTTGCTTTGTACCATTCGTAATTCTTAACGTATTTTTCGTATCCTTTAGCCTCACCCTTTTTGACAAGTTCTCTCAATTTTACGAATGCATCTAATATAGCCTCTGGCCTTGGCATACACCCCGCAATGTAGAGATCCACGGGTATGTACTTATCGAGTTTAGTGATCACGTTGTAAGAATCCCAATAAACTCCCCCATTTATCGTACAAGAGCCAAAGCCAAGAACCCATTTTGGTGCAGACATTTGCTCGTATGTGTACACAACTCTTTTAAGTGATTTTACAGATAAGTAGCCCGTTATCAACAGTATGTCGGCTTGTCGGGGCGTGGCCATAGGAGTTATACCAAATCTCTCCATATCCCAACGAGACGTCATCGTCGGAGGCAATTCTATCGCTCCACACCCTGTACAGTAGTGAAGCATCCACATCGATCTTCCTCTAAAATAATCTGCTAATTCCTTCCACTCAGACACTTTCAGCACCTCCTCAGAGCACCACTATCAGCGCTTGAATTACACCAAGCAAAAGTGGTATTTTCCACATAAAAGCTACGCCTTCTTCCACTCTGAAACGTGGCAGAATTGCATTTACAAGTAAAGCAATGAAGAACAACTCGAATTGCTTTACAACGAATATCCAAATGTTCGATGCCCCACCCATAAAAAGGTTGACCATTATTCCCGTTTCCAAGAAGAGACCTACGGCATGTTGAAGCATTCCGAACCCCAAGTATTTTCCACCCAACTCGACCATGGGACCTGATGCTATTTCCGCTGGTGCAATCGCCATGTCAAATGGTTTTTCTCCGAGCATTCCTTGAAGGGCTATTTCCGCTGCGAGAAATCCAAACGGAAGACGAACCATATTCCAATTCAGAAATCCGCCCGATTGGGCTGCAACTATATTCGTAAGAGATCCGGTACGTGCGAAAATGTAAACGGAAAATATGACTGCTGCAAACGGCACCTCATATCCCATCATCATCGTTAGTGCCCTTGAAATACCTATGGTTGCATTCGGGTTGCCCGATGAGGAGACCCCCATCGCCATTCCAAGGTATGCCATGGTCATTAAGTACAGGATCATTATCAAACTTGAATTGGTTGGGAAAAGATTTATCTGTCCAATCGGCATGAACACAACGGCTGCCAGCAGAGCAGACACACCTGCCACAAGGCCAAGATCGTACGCAAATCCATGACTTATAGAGTTTTTGGAGAAAAGCTTGAAGACGTCTATGAAATTCTGAATTGCCGGAGGTCCATACCTACGATGAATTCGAGCCGTGATCTTTCTGCCAATTCCCATGAACAAAAGCCCCACGGAAATGGAAAGCACTCCAACTCCTATGCCTTGAATTAATTTCAAGAAAAACATCATGCTACCCACCCCGCTATCACGAATATTATCAATCCAACAACGGCAAAGAACATGTACATTTGAGCGTTTCCAACGAATATCTGCTTAACAGCCGCACCGGTAATTCTTGTCCAGTCGCTTAAGCCTCTAAAGAAACCATCTACCTTTATCTTAAAGAAAGGTGCGAAGAGTTTTTCTACAGGCTGATAGAAATTCCAGCTGAACTGATAAGTTTCTGGTGTCAGTCCCCAATCTTCGGGGATCTGCCCGGCTGTATAATTGCTTTCCTGAGGAACGTACTTGTGCTTTGCCGCTATGAAGAACAATATGAATCCAAACGTAAAGCTAATCGCTAAAGACCAACCGATTAAAGGCATGTACACGTTCGAGAACATCCCTGTAACGTATCCATTCCCCATAACTGGTAACGGACTCAATCCCATGGATTTAACTATTGCACCAATTGGTTTGAGAATGTACCCTGGCTGAATTCCAAAGAATATCATCGCGAACATCAAAAAATATTCCACGATTTGTCCTATTACAGGCACTTCTTTCACATCATCGTAATCATGGGAAAGTTGCCCAAGAAAAACAGAATGAAAAGCCTTGAACAGATACATAAACGCACCAGTTGATGCCAAGAAGAGCATGATCGTGGCGAACGGAAGGTGTTGCTTGATCATCGATTGGTATATCAGCCATTTTGAACCAAAACCGTTGAACGGAGGAATGCCAGCGGCTGAGGCGATTCCGACGAAAAACGTGAAAAAGGTTACCGGCATCTTTTTCCACAATCCACCCATTTCACTCATCTTAGAGGTTCCAGTTCTTGATATCACAGCAGCCAAAGTTATGAACAAAGCTCCCTTAAAGAGTAAGTGGTTGAAAGCATGATAAATACCAGCTGTGACACCGACAGAGGTGAAAAGTGATATTGCAGCCACAACGTACCCAAGGTTGCTCAGAGAAGAATAAGCAAAAAGCTTTTTTACATCGTCTTGAAAGAACGCCAGAACCGTTCCCGCAACGGCTGTCACCACACCGATCCACATGAAAATGTAATTCACCCATGGCAAACCGAATGCCGTTGGCATGCCCCTTTCCATTAGAGAAATTGGAAGGAAGATCAACATTCCGTAAATGCCGTACTTGCTCATCACAGCTGAAAGAAAAGGAGTGAACGTATCAGGTGCGTAAGCGTAAGCCGCGGGCACCCACGTGTGGAATGGAAAAATCCCGGCCTTTATCATAAAAGTTGCAAAGAACAAGGAAACTATGCCAAGCACCCACCAAGGGTGAATCCCTACAATCGAAGAAAGATACGCGATGTTCGTGGATATCAAAAAGCTTCCTGTCAATCTCCAAAGAGTAAATAGGCCAAAGAACATTGAGTACGATCCACCGATGCTCATTATCGCGTAATAAAGGGCTGCATGCCTCGATTCCCTTTCTTCTCTTCCACCAAGTACCGATATGACAGAAGCCCACCCCATAAGTTCCCAGGCAAAGAAAAATCCTATCATGTCGTTAGAGGTGAATATCCAGTTGTTGGCGGCCAAAATCAGAAGAAGGAGAAATCCCTTCATCTTCGATCTGTCTATTAAAGAGTAAAAAGTAAGAATTGTCCCAAATGCAACGCTTATGTACAACATGAAGATCGAAAGATGGGTCACGCTCCAATTTAAATTCAGAACTTTCCCCATAAAATTCAAATTCATGGAATACGCTTGTCCGACGTGTGTCTCAAAGACCAGTAATAAAGTTGTTGCAAATGTGGCAAATGTGATAAGTCTGTCGAGAAATTTGTATCTGGAAAGTATTGCCGAAACCGCTGAGCCGATCAGCGGCGTAAAAATTAGCCAAATGAGATTCGAGTTCACATTCAACACCTCCCCATCAGTGTGCCGTTATTGTTGGTATAACGTTGAGTACATATCCGCTCATTTTGTGTACAAACTCACTTGCAGCTTGCGATGAAAATACGCCAACGAGTTGGGGAAGTACACCTATTGCGACTATTGATACAGCAAGTGTGAATATCGGTATAGCCGGTGCTAAAGAAACCCTGATTTTAGAATGTTCAACCTCCGAGGAAGAGAACATATAGCTCACGATTCTCAAATAGTAAAAAGCTTCCACAGCTGATGCAAAAAGGACAAGCCCAATGATTAAATCGTACCATCCTCCTCGTTGAATGGAAGCTCCAACAATTGCAAACTTCGACCAGAAGCCCCCAAAAAGAGGAAAACCAAGCATACTGAATGCACCTACGCTGAAAGCCAATGACAAGAATGGGCTCCTTTTCCATAACCCTCTGAAATCGTCAAGATTTTCTCCCACACCAGACGCTACGAGAACACCCAATATCAAGAATAACATAGCCTTTGCAATTGAATGGTTGATGAGTTGGAATATCCCCCCATACACGCCTAATTCATTTCCTATTGAGAGACCAACGGCAACGAGACCCATTTGGGCCATTGACGAGTACGCAAGCATTTTCTTGACATTTTTCTGTGTAAGTGCGGAAAGTTCGCCAATCACGACAGTCGCGGTTGCAAGTATGGCTATCACTGCCATAAGATCAAGCTTTCCATAAGTGGATACGTACATTCCATCTTTTCCAAATACCGTCATGGCTATTCTGAAAAGTGCGTAAACTCCGGAAACAGCGCCTATACCACTTAAAGCAGCAGACACTCCGTTAACAGCACCTGTGTACGTGTCAGGTACCCATCCGTTGAATGGGAACAACTCCGCTTCAACGGCAAGTCCAGATACGATCAACACCCCTGCAAAAGTCAAAAGACCAGGAGTTGTCTGATTGATCCTTGCGGCTATCTCGGCAATGTTGAGCGTACCAAGCTGCGTGTAGATGAGGGTAACACCTAAAAGGTAGAGAGTAGATCCTATTGAGCTAACAACCAAAAATTTAAAGGCTCCGCCCAAAGCCCTTCTCTCCGGTCCGTACGCTGCAAGTGCGTAAGAAGATATTCCCGTTATTTCCATGAATATGAAGAGGTTGAATATGTCTCCTGTAAGTACCATTCCACTTGCTCCAGCCGTGAACATGAGAAAAAGAATGCTAAAACGTGTAACATCCCCTCTTTTGATTGCCCATAAGTTGTATATGGCTATCAGCAATCCCATCACGGATATGAGTGAAACGAGCAGTGCGGCCACTGGACCAACGTATAGGTTTTCACCAAACGGGGGCAGCCAATTCCCCATGACAACTACGGAAGGATACTTATGAGCGAAGAGTATGTAAAGGCTAAACGTGGCATTGAAACCTATTGTAAACAATGTAACCCATTTTGTTAATTGTTTGGATATCAACCCAAACAACGGAATCGAAAAGGCGAAAAGTAAAGGAACGCCTATAAGCAACGCTGCGTTGTTGAATATACTCATTTTTCCGCCTCCTTGATTTTTCTAACATCCAATGTGCCATATTTTTCAAATATCTTTATTCCTATTGTCAGGGCAAGTGCAGTTGTCCCTAATCCTATAACTATGGCTGTTAGCACAAGAGATTGGGGCAAAGGATCTGATGTGATAACTTTTCCATTCACAGATAGTCTATTGGTCAAAGTGTATATTGGCATGACGGCCTTTGGATGCCACGCTATTGCGACCATGAAAAGATTTGTTCCGCTTTCTATGATGTTAAGTCCGACGATGATTTTGAAAATATTCTCATCTGTAAGAGCTATGTACAAACCTATTCCTATTAAAGACATAGATCCTATCAAGTACACGTAATTTTGGAGGAATTCTTGCATTATGACCACTCCTCTTCAGTGTCAACGATCATCGAATCGACAACGGCTGACAATTCTGCTCCAACTTTCATTCCTATTGCTATGTAAATCAAAGCTATGAATCCAGCGCTGTAAAGATCACCTATCACGCCAGTTGGCAGAAAATTGGCAAGAAAAGAATTCACGCTGAACAGTCCTGTAAGACCTATGATGACGAATGCCATTCCGGAGAGGGATTCAAAGAGTTTTAATCCTAAGTGGTTTGGCTCGTAATGGTTGTTTCCCAAAAAAAGTCCAAGCACTCCGGATGCTATCACCGCACCTCCAGGGAATCCTCCGCCTGGGGTAAGGTGTCCGTGAACAAAGATGTAAATGCCGAAAAGAAGTATTACCGCATACGCGATTCTCGTTCCAACAGACATTATCAAACTTGGTTCCGTCTTCGTGATGTTCTTCTTTCGCTTTCCAAAAAGCAGCATGGCGACCCCTGTTGCAGCAAGAAAGAGCACGGTAACTTCACCGAGCGTGTCGAATCCACGGTAATCAACGACTATGGATGTGACAACGTTTGCAGCACCATCCTCAAGGTTGGCACTTTTGCCAAAAGTAATGGGAGTGTATGGTACGTCAGATCGTAACGGCTTTATGCCATTTGCAAAGAATTTTCCAGCATTCAAGGACTTTGTGGCCGTTTTTACATTTTTCAAAACATAAAGTCTGGACACTCTATCGTTGACGTTCACAGACGAACCTTTTGGCATTTCCGTAAACGCCCAGAAGAAGCCTATCATCAATACGGCTATGAGCGACAGAGCCGTTATTTTCTTAACGAATTCAGGAGTATCATTCCTCATCTTTGGATTCTCCCTTCTTCACTTTTTTTAGGGCTATGACGAATATTGCGGTTGAAAGGCCAGCACCTATTGCAGCTTCCGTGATTGCGACATCAGGAGCTTGAAGGAAGAAAAAGAGTCCAGAAACTCCGAGACTTACCAGTCCCATTGCTATGATAGAAGAGAGTAGCTTCTTAGAAAAAACCGCTATCAATGCCGTTGTAATTATCACGGCTACAACCAAAGCCGCAACGTATATTATCATTTCCCCTCACCATCCTCTGGAAATCTCCAATTTCTTTTCTCACACTTATCTGGATGTGTACCGGGATAAAGCTTCACACCAACCCTGTAAGACGCTCTTGCTATTGCATGACTAGAAATTGGATTGGTCATGAGAAGAAAAACGGCCAAAGCCGCAGCAAACAAAATCCATCCTTTGGCAATCAGTCCTACTCCTATGGATGTCGATACAACGCCAAGCGTCGTGGATTTTGTTCCAGCCTGAAGTCTGTTAAAAAGATCTGGAAGCCTGAATATTCCAAGTGCTCCTAAGAAGAGGAAGAAAACACCAATGGATACAAACACTACCCCTGTCCATCCAAGAAATGCATCGAGCATACTTAAAGCCCCCTCTCAAGGTATCTGGCAATGACCAAACCACCGAGGAAAGAAAGAACCGCATAAACCATTGCAACGCTTAAAAGAACGAATTGAAAGAAAAACAAAGCGAGTATTACCCAAAAACCGGTGGTGATGGTGGTCCAATTGTCAAGCGCCACAACCCTGTCAGAGTTAGTTGGACCTATAACAGCCCTTACTGTAGCCAAAACAGTTGCTAACGAAACAAAAGCAAACCAGATGATCCACATGGCGGTTGGTATTTCAATTCTCACTTGAACATCGCCTCCAGGATTCTTTCAAACTTGCCCGAAATTTCCCGGGTTGCCCCTTCAACGCTCTCCGCTTTTACGGTGATCCAATGAATGTAAAGGTAGTTATCCTCAATATCCAGCGAAAGGGTACCAGGCGTAAGCGTTATGGAATTTGCCAACCAAACACGCGCTACGGGAGATTTTAGATTCGTTTTGATTTTTACGATGCCGGGGTTTATCGGCATTTTGGGGTTGAGGACAATGGAAGCCACGTGAAGGTTGGCTTTGATCATCTCCCAAGTAAAAACGGGCAAATACCAGAATATTAAAATCCCTATTCTCTTGATGTTTTTAACACCTGACATACTCAGCTGTTTGTACGAAAGGAGCGCACCAAGAAACGCGATTAACGCTCCTGCTTCCCATTCATGAACAGAAAATGGGTAGGTCAACACGATCCACAAGAAAAAATAAACCACGACTGCGTAAATGTAACGGCTTGCTATGGAACTTTCTGCTCTTTCCACGCTATCACCTCATTTTGTGAAAAAGTTCTCATTGAATTGAATGAAAAATCATTTCTTTCGTATTATACCCCTACATAGTAGCGGTTCAAAATGTTTTTGAAACAATTGTGGAAATCTATTGTTACTGGAAAATATTAAAAGTTTTTCTCTTTTAATCCAAGAAGGAATATAATCTGTGTCGTAAAAACATTTTTGGAGGCGATTTTTTTTGAACGGGAGAA